>JASHQP010000668.1 GCA_030039095.1 Streptosporangiaceae bacterium | reverse complement strand
CCCGCGGGCCGACGGCGGCCTCGAGGTCGAGGTGCACTTCCCCCCAGCGCCCGACAGCCCGCCCGGCACGGCACCCGCCACCCCTGTGCTGGCCGCGGCGGCGGCGCGAGCCCCGTGACGGTGCGCGGCGCTGGCAGACGCACAGATGAGCAGGCAGATACTCGGCGCGGGGCTTCAGAACTCCGGGACCAGGAGCTCGGCGATCTGCGCGGCGTTCAGCGCCGCGCCCTTTCGCAGGTTGTCGCCGCAGACGAAGAACTCGATCGTCTTGGGGTCGTCCATGCTCTGGCGCACCCGGCCAACCCAGGTCGGGTCCGTTCCAACCACATCGGCGGGGGTGGGGAACTCGCCGGCCTCCGGGTCGTCGGCGAGGACCACTCCGGGTGCATCGCTCAGCACCTGCTGCGCCTCCTCCCGGCTGACCTCCTGCCGGAAGACCGCGTGCACGGCCACCGAGTGCCCGGTGACGACCGGAACCCGGACGCAGGTCGCCGACACCCTGAGCCGGGGCATCCCGAGGATCTTGCGGGTCTCGTTGCGGAGCTTCAGCTCCTCCGAGGACCAGCCCGCGTCCCTGAGCGAGCCCGCCCACGGCACCACGTTGAGTGCCAGCGGGGCCGGGAACGGGCCGAAGTCGCCGACGACCCCGCGCAGGTCACCGGCCCGCTGGCCGAGCGCCCGGTTGCCGGCCACTTTCTCGAGCTGGGCGTAGAGCGTGTCAGCGCCCGCCTGCCCGGCTCCGGACGCAGCCTGGTAGGACGACAGCACCAGTTCGCGGAGCCCGAACGCGCGGTGCAGCGCGGACACGGCCACGATCAGCGACAGCGTCGTGCAGTTCGGCACGGAGATGATGCCCTTGGGCCTGATCGCGGCCTGTCCCGGGTTGACCTCGGGCACCACCAGGGGGACCTCGTCGTCCATCCGGAACGCCCCGGACTTGTCGATGACGACGACACCGCGCTCCGCGGCCACCGGCGCCCACTGCGCGGACACCTCGTCCGGGACGTCGAACATGGCGAGATCCACGCCGTCGAAGACCTCCGGCGTGAGCGCGGCGACCTCGGCCTCCTGGCCCCGGACCCGCAGGCGCTTGCCCGCGGACCGGGCCGAGGCCACCAGCCTGATCTCTCCCCAGACGTCGTCCCTGGTCGAGACCACGTCGAGCATCACGGTCCCGACGGCTCCGGTGGCGCCAACGATCGCCAGCGCCGGCCTGCGGCCCCCTCGCTTGCCTGGCACCGGCGTCACGTGCCTCACCTGCCCGTTCCGCCGTAGACAACCGCTTCCTGCTCGTCAGACCCCAGGTCAAAGGCCCGGTGCGCGGCAGCCACGGCCACCGCGACGTCGTTCTCGTCGACGACTACCGAGATCCTGATCTCGGAGGTCGAGATCATCTCGATGTTCACACCGGCATCCGCCAGCGCGCCGAAGAACGTGGCGCTCACCCCCGGATGTGAGCGCATGCCGGCCCCGATCAGCGAGACCTTGCCGATCCTGTCGTCGTACAGCAGCGACTCGAAGCCCACCTCGCTCTGCAGCTGGCCGAGCGCCGCCATGGCCGTCGGGCCGTCGTCGCGCGGCAGCGTGAACGAGATGTCGGTGCGGCCGGTCGCGGCGGCCGACACGTTCTGCACGATCATGTCGATGTTGATTTCGGCCGAGGCGATGACGCGGAAGATCCTGGCCGCCTCGCCGACCTTGTCCGGCACGCCCACCACGGTGATCTTCGCCTCGCCCCGGTCCTGCGCCACTCCGGAGATGATCGCCTGCTCCACCGTCTCGTCCTCCGCGTTACCGTCGCTGTCCGTCACCCACGTGCCGTCCCTGTTGCTGAACGACGAGCGCACGTGGATCGGGATCGAGTACCGCCGCGCGTACTCCACGCACCGCAGCATCAGCACCTTCGCCCCGCAGGCCGCCATCTCGAGCATTTCCTCGTAGCTGATCCGCGGGAGCCTGCGGGCGTCGGGCACGATCCTCGGATCAGCGGTGAAGACGCCGTCCACGTCGGTGTAGATCTCGCAGACGTCGGCACCGAGCGCCGCGGCGAGCGCGACCGCTGTGGTATCCGTTCCGCCGCGGCCGAGGGTCGTTATGTCCTTGCTGTCCTGGGACACCCCCTGGAACCCGGCCACGATGGGAATCGCGCCGTCGTCCAGTGCGCTGCGGATCCGGCCCGGCGTCACGTCGATGATGCGCGCCTTGCCGTGCACCGAGTCGGTGATCACGCCGGCCTGCGAGCCGGTGAACGACCGCCCCACCGCGCCGAGGTTGGCGATGGCCATCGCGAGCAGCGCCATCGAGATGCGCTCGCCCGCGGTCAGCAGCATGTCGAGTTCCCGCCCGGGCGGCAGCGGGCTCACCTGCCTGGCCAGGTCCACGAGCTCGTCGGTGGTGTCACCCATGGCCGAGATCGCCACGACCACCGAGTGCCCGGCCTTGCGCGTCGCGACGATGCGCTGGGCCACGCGCTTGATGCCGTCCGCGTCGGCAACCGAGGATCCGCCGTACTTCTGCACTACAAGGGCCACGGTCAGGCCGCTCCTCCCGCTCGCCTGATCCAGCTTGTCTGCCCGGCCAGCCGACTCGAGTGTATCCACCAGACCGGAACCCGCCGACGCGAAGTGAAGGGGGATGCGAAGTGAAGGGGCACGGGGAGGTGGGCGGGGGGGTCAGCCCGCGGCGGGCTCGTCGGCGACGTCCAGCCTCGCGTGCGCGACCACCGCGTGCAGCGCCCGCAGCGCAGCCCCGCCGTGGGTCCCCCAGTGGTTCACGTACGAGTACTGCCACCACCACAGCGCCTCGGCGGCCCGGTCGGCCTCGTAGTGCTTGAGCCCGTGGATGAGGTCGGCGGCCACGGCCGCGAGGTCGTCGGACAGCCGGAACTGCGTGGCCGTGGTGTCCTGATACGGATCGAAGAGCTCGGCGTACTCGTCGAAGTCCTGCAGTCCGCCCGCGAGCCCGGTGCGCAGCGCGTCGAGGTCAGGGTCGGCGCCCACGTCCGGTTCCCAGTTGCCCGGCAGGATGATGTCCCGGCTGGCTCCAAGCTGCGCGCCGGCGAGCATGATCTGGGCGACCTCGAGCAGCAGCAGCGGTACCGTCTCGTCCTTGCCCTCCCCGTTGGCCAGCGCGGTCACGCCGTCCAGGAACTCCTGGGCCTGCCGTGCGATCCGGTCGGCGAGCGGCCGCCAGTCCTCGCCCGCCGGGGGGCCCGGGTCGCCCCCCCGGGACGACACAGCATCAGACATCGAGGAGCCTCCGTCCTTCGAACGCCCGGCCGAGGGTGACCTCGTCGGCGTACTCCAGTTCGCCGCCCACCGGCAAGCCGCTGGCGGGCCTGGTGACCCGCAGCCCCATCGGCTTGACCAGCCGGGCCAGATACGCGGCGGTCGCCTCACCCTCGAGATTGGGATCCGTCGCCAGGATCAGCTCGGTGACCGTTCCGCCGGACAGCCGGGTCATCAGCTGGGAGATCCGCAGGTCATCAGGCCCGATCCCGTCGATCGGGCTGATCGCGCCGCCGAGGACATGGTAGCGACCGCGGAACTCGCGGATCTTCTCGATCGCCGCGACATCCTTGGGCTCTTCCACAACGCAGATCACCGCGGGATCCCTGCGCGCGTCCCTGCAGATGCGGCACTCGTCCTCCTCTGCGACGTTGCCGCAGGTTCGGCAGAACTTGACCCGATCCAGCACCTCGAGCAGCGCCGACGCCAGCCGGCGCACGTCGGCCGGATCGGCCGAAACCAGGTGAAAGGCGATGCGCTGCGCGCCCTTCGGCCCTACGCCGGGCAGCTGGCCGAGCTCGTCGATGAGGTCCTGGATGACGCCTTCGTACACCTCAGGACTCCCCGTTCCCCCTCACTGCCTGGTCACCGCTCGTCGGCATCGTCGCCCGGCGCCTCATCGAGCCCGGGCAGCCCGGGGAACCCTGGCAGCCCGGCCTCGCCGGGGTTGCCGCCAAGGCCGGCGAACGGTCCCATCGCCTCCTGCTGCAGGTCGCTGACGGCGTCGTAGGCGTCGCGGACCGCCGCGAGCACCAGGTCCGCGATCGTCTGCGCGGACTCCTCCGGCTCGGCCGGGTCGATCGCCGCCGCGGCGATGGTGACGTCCACCAGCTCGCCCTGACCGTTCACGACGACCGTCACGAGACCGCCGCCCGCGCTTCCTTCCACTTCGGTATCGGCCAGCTCCTGCTGAGCGGTGAAGAGCTGGCTTTGCATCTGCTGCGCCGCCGCGAGCAGCTGCTGCATATCCACCTGGCCGCTAGGGTCCACGTCCCTGTCCCATCGCTCATCGAGGTTGCGTGCGCTTACCGTTCCGAGCCTACGGCCTGCCGCCGTCGCCGGGCACCATCGCGCGCGACAGGCCGGAACTCTAGAGCTCGCCGATCTCCTCGATGACCTGACCGCCCAGGGTTCGCTGGATCAGGTCCACCCCGCTGAGCGCGCTGCCGGCCGGGTCGTCGCGGCCGGGTTCCTCCGGCTCTTCCGGGCGGGCGGGCTGCCGCGGAGCCGAGGGCACCGGGCGATCAGGTCGCGCGGCTGCCGTACCGGCTGTAGTGGCTTGAACGGGCGGCGGCGGCGCGTTCCGGCCGGAATCCTCGATGCCGGGACCGGCCGATTCGGGCGACGGGTCCCGGCGCCCGCGGGAGGCACCCGGGTCGTCTGCGACCGCCCTGATCTTCGGGGTGATGCCGAGCAGCTGCCCCAGGACACCGGCGAGATCCTGATCGGACCCGCGGGCGGTGAATCCCGTGGCGGTTCCGGCCTGGGCGAATCTCAGCGTGAGGACGCCGTCCCGCAGGCCATCCACGGTCGCGCTGTTGAGCTGGACCCAGGCGACCCTGCTCTGGCGCCCGACCGCGTCGAGTATCTCCGGCCAGCGCTCGCGGACCGAGCCCGCATCCGCGGCCGGCGCGGCCGCTGCCGG
>JASHQP010000667.1 GCA_030039095.1 Streptosporangiaceae bacterium | reverse complement strand
CGCCGATCTGCTTCGCGACCGCCTGGCCGGCGTCCGCGCTGATGTCCGCGATCACGACGGCCGCCCCGGCGGCGGCCAGCGCGCGGGCGTAGGCCTCGCCGATGCCCTGCGCCGCGCCCGTCACGATCGCCACCTTGCCGGCGAAGTCATGCCGCAGCGCGGTCTTCTCGGACGTCCGCGCCGACGGCGCTTTACCTTCCCCCCGCGCCGCCTCCGTTGTACCGGACATGTGTCCAGACTACAGTTCAGAATATGGCTGAGCGCAAGGACTACTCGGGCGAATTCGATCCGGACTTCCGCTTCGAGGACCTGTCCAAGGAGGCGCTGGTGCGGCTGGTCCGGGAGTACGCGCTGATCGCGCAGCTGCTCGACAGGTCGGTGTTCGCCGCGGTCGCGCTGCGTTACGGGCCGCAGGCCGTCGAGGAGCTGGCGATCGAGGAGTGGCGCGGCGCGAGCCCCATCTACACCGAGCGCATCCGCAAGATCATGAGCATCGAGGGCGACGGCGTCCCGGCGATCTTCAAGCAGCTGCAGCTCGATCCCGGCTTCGCCCAGCACTACATGGACGTCGAGTACGAGGTGGTCGACGAGCATCACGGCTTCTTCCAGCTGCGCTCCTGCGGCGCGCTGCTCGACGTCGAGCCGTACGGCGAGCGGCAGGTGCGCAGCATGTGCCACACGATCGAGGACGGCACGTTCGACGTGACCGCGCAGGCGGTGAACCCGAAGGCGCGGATCCGGGCGGTGCACCGCCCGCCCCGTGTGCCGGCCGGCCGGGTGCCGGTCTGCCGCTGGGAGGTCGTCATCGACGACGACACCGAGGTGCTGCCCGAGGCCGACATCACGAAGCTCACCCGCACGACCACAGCGGCGACGTTCGACTTCCCGCCCATGCGCGACGGCACCCCGCACATACCGCGATCGGGCGAGGTCGGTTAAGGGGCAGGGTGTCTGGGCTGGAAGATGAGCTCGGCCTACGCCGGGAATGCCGCGCAGAGGGCCAACGGCTCAGGCCTCAGAACGGGCGTCAGCGAAATCGACGTCCTTGGTTTCCACCGTTCCGGCCGTCCGCCCCGGTGCCGTCTGGTAGGTCCAGTACAGGTTGGTGTGCGCGATGACCTGGTCCGGCGGGGGCGCGCCCCAGTTGGTCTGGTCCTCCGTGGTATGCGCGTCGCTGACCAGCGTCGCGTCATAGCCTCTGGCGAAGGCGCCATGGAGGGTCGAGCGAATGCAGGCGTCGGTTTGCGCGCCGGCGACCACGAGCCGGCCGACGCGGAGCCCGGACAGCACGTTCTCCAGGGTGGTGTCCTCGAAGGAGTCACCGTAGTGCTTCTCGACCAGCGGCTCCGAGCCATCCGGATTCAGCTCGGGGACGATCTGCCAGTCGCTGCTTCCTCTCTCGAGGCCCTCGTCGGAATGCTGGACCCAGATAACCGGGACATGTTCCCGCCGGGCCTTCTCGACAAGGCTGCCGATGTTCGCCACGACCGCATCGCGCTGGTGGTTTCCGGCGACAACGCCGTTTTGGACATCGACGACGAGCAGTGCGGTGGCTGGCCGGTCGCTGAGAGTCGTCATGGCCTGCCCTTTCTCCCGGCGCGACTATGTCAGCCAGCCTAGACCCGGCCTCTGACAGCGTGTGCTGGTGCTCGGGCGCGAGGCTGTGGCCGATCTGCCGCCTGAGAAAGTGCGAAGGCCGAGTCCCCCCGCGATTGGCCGTTCAGCCTTGCTGCGATACGCCGCTCAGGCGGAAACGCAACCGGGGGAATGCGGGAATGCGGGGAAATCCGGCTTTAGCTGCTGGCCCGATCGGGGCAGTTCAGTGACCGCGCGCGGCACGGGTACGCGGCGTGTTTCGCGCCGCGGGCTGCTCGGTGCGGCCGCCGCGGGCGTCGCGGCAGCCTACGTGCAGTCCGCGGTCGCACGCGCCGCGGCGTCCGTCCCCGCCGACCAGGTCACCGGGACGGACGACTGGCCCGGCCGCTCACCGTTCCGGCTCCTCGATGAGAAGATCCGGGCGGGAATGAAGGCCTGTGCGGTTCCCGGTGCGGCCGTGGGCATCCTGGTGGGGGGCCGGGAGTACGTCAAGGTACGGGGTCACCAACGTCTCCTACCCGGTGCCGGTGGACGGTGCCACCGTCTTCCGGATCGGCTCGACCACCAAGACGTTCACCGGCACCGCCCTGATGCGGCTCGTCGACCAGGGAAAGGTCGACCTGGACGCGCGCGTGCGGACCTGCCTGCCGGACTTCGCCGTCGCGGACGCGGCGGTGTCGGCGCGGGTGACCGTGCGGCAGCTGGTCAGCCACAGCTCGGGCCGGCTGGGTGATGACCTTCAGGGCTTTGGCCCGGGGGACGACGCCCTGGCCCGCTTCGTCGCGTCCGTGAAGCGGCTGCCGCAGCTCACCCCGCTCGGGCGGGTATTCAGCTACAACAACGCGGGGCTGTGCGTCGCCGGGCGGATCAGTCAGAACCTGCGCCGGACGGCGTCGGCGACCTCCTCCGGGCTCAGGTCGATCAGCGCCTCGCCGAGCAGGCGCTCGAAGTACGTGGCGTCGCTGCGGTACACCGGGTCCGGGTTGGACCGGCTGATCACCTTGAGCACGACCTGGTGCCCGCTCTCGCGGCCCTGCGGCCCCCCGCCGATCAGCGCGAAGTTGAACGAGGCCAGGTTCCAGTCCCGGTAGGCGGCCAGCACCTGGGACAGGCCCTGGCCCAGGTCCTGGGTGTCCTGCTCGGTCAGGTCGGTCACGTCGGCGGCCCCGGTGACCACGGCCCAGACCTCGTGGAAACCTGCCGGCGCGAACGGGGTCAGCCAGGCCACCCGGCCGGTGTGCCCTACCCACCGGGGTCCCGTGGCCTCCTGCTCCACCAGGGCGGCCCAGTACGGCCCGCTGTGCTCCTGCCACGCCTGGCCCCGCTCGACCAGAAAGCGCTGGCTGGTCAGGCCGCACGCGTCGTGCGCCGACTGCACGTGCGGATGAACCAGGGAGGAGCCCGACGGCGGCAGATAGTTCGCGTTGATGGAACTCCAGGCCGCCTCCGGGTCCAGGCGCCGCACCGCCCGGGCGTGCCGGACCATGGCCGTCAGCATGTCCCCGACCAGGGGCGGCGTCAGATCGTCCAGGTCAAGGAAGTGCCGCCCGGGGTCGTAGATGCCCACCGCGCTGTGCGTCGCGTACGCCAGGATGTTGGGCACCACGACGGCGCGGCCCTCGCGGATGCGGCCCTCGCCAGTGAGCTCGGCGGGAAACGGGACGGTTGCCGTCTCCAGGTGCTCGCTGTCGAACGGGCAGAACGCGGGCTTGGCCGTCAGCGCGGACAGGTCGCTGCGGGTGGCCGGCTGGAGCTTCACCCCGGTCAGGATCCTGGCGCCGGCCCCGGTCAGCGGGTCCCGCCGCCAGCGCAGCCGCACGTCGGCCCAGGCCCCGCCCGCCGCCGGGTCGGGGACCCGGGCGTGCAGGCCGCGTTCCTCGAATTCGATCTTCGCCACGCCACGAGCCTACGGTGCTAGCTGGGCGTCATGCCGCCGCCGCGCAGGGCTGGCAGCGCCGTGGCCCGCATGCGGCGCAGGACCCGGTTCCGGACGGGGACGGCGTCGGGGTGGACGCCCCCGCTGGCTTCGGCGGCGGCGGTCCAGGCGGCGGAGCGCCGCTCGAACGTCCCGCCGTCGTCGAGTTCCACGCAGTCGAGCCGGTCGGTGTTGACGTCGGCCACGATCGTGTCGCCGTCTTCGACGAGGGCGATGGGCCCGCCGAGGAAGGCCTCGGGGCCGACGTGCCCGATGACGAGCCCGACGGATCCCCCCGAGAAGCGCGCATCGGTCATCAGCGCGATCGTGATGTTCTGCTGGCGGCACAAGGTCGTGATCTTCGAGGTCGCGTCCAGCATCTCCGGCATTCCCGGGGCACCCCGGGGACCTTCGTAGCGGATGACCACCATGTCGTGGTCGCGGAAGTCGCCGGGCCGTTCGTCGAGGGCGCGGATCAGCGCCCGCTCGCCGTTGAAGACCCGGGCGCTGCCCGTGAAGACGCCGTCGGACATCCCGCCCTCGAGGCCGGCCAGCTTCAGGATCGCACCGCCGCCGGGAGCGAGATTCCCGCGCAGGAGACGCAGGCCCCCGGTGTCCTTGAACGGCCGGGCCACCGAGTAGATCACCCGGTGGTCGGGAGCGGGCGGCGCGAGCCGGCCGACCTGCTCGGCGAGCGTCTCACCCGTGCAGGTGAGCGCGTCCCCATCGAGATAGCCGTCGGACAGCAGCTCGCGGACCACGGCCGGCACCCCGCCGGACTCCTCGACGTCAACCATCGAGTACGCCCCGAACGGCCGCATGTTGACGAGCACCGGCAGGCGCCGCGACAGCGTGTTGAATTCCGCCTGGCTCATGACCTCGTCCCACAGGTCGATCCCGGCGGCCCGGGCGATCTCCACGCTGTGCAGCATGACGTTGGTCGAGCCGCCCATCGCCATCGTCACGGTCAGCGCGTTGCGCAGCGACGCCGGCGTGACGATGTCCCGCGGCCGGATGCCCTTGGCCGTCATCGTGACGAGGCAGTCGACGAGCTGGCCGGGAAACTCCTCCGTCCTGCGGGGATCCTCCGAGGCCGGGGAGACCATGTGCAGCGGCTCCAGGCCGAGCACCGCGATGAACGTCTGCATGGTGTTGTACGTGAACATGCCCCCGCAGCTGCCCTGGCCAGGGCAGGCGTTCAGGGTAAGCCGGGAGCGAACCTCCTCGTCCGGATCGGAGGCTGCCTGAAACGCGGTGATGATGTCGATCGGGGCACCCGTCACGGGATCGATCCCCGGCCTGACCGAGCCGTCGGACATGATCACCGAGGGCGCGTTGTGCTCCAGGAGGGCGGCAACGGTGCCCACCGGGGGCTTGTCACACGCGACGACCGCGACCAGGCCCGTCACCCGGTCCGCGGCCAGGTGCATGGACGCTGCGTCGTTCACCAGCTCCCGGCCGATGAGAGAGAACCGCATCTCGGGGGTGCCGTTGAGCTGGCCGTCCGAGATGCCGAGGGTGAAGGCCGGCGGGATCAGGCGCACCGGAAGGTCCTCGTCGGCGATGCGCTGGGACACCGCGGCCTCGACGGCCGCCACCTTCGCCTGGACACCCAGATAACACTGGCTGTCACCGAGGTTGCCGATCACGGCCCATACCGGATCATGGATCTTCCGGACGTCCTGGCCCAGGAACTCGGCCGTCGCGACCTTCTGGACGTCGCGGCCCGGGTTGACGGGGCTCGGTTCAGGCATATCGTCCGGGCTGGCCGGACTCGTTCCGTCAGATAGCGCAGTCACGCCCCGAAGCGTACCGTTCAGCCGCCGGGAGGTCGTCATCAACGACGGCACACCGCACATCCCGCCGGGCGTGACGGGCGCGGGCCTTCCGGCGGAGTGCTGGCATTTGGGATACTTCGAGATGATTCCCGGTCTGAAGGTGGTTGCTGTGACGCTGTCTGCGCTGGCGAGGTGCTGATGAGCGGGCTGCCGTCGGGCACCGTGACGCTGCTGTTCACGGACGTGGAGGGCTCCACCCGGCTGTGGGAGGCCGAGCGGGATGCCATGGCGGCCGCGCTGCGGCGTCACGACGAGATCCTGCGCAGCGCGATCGAGCAGGTCGGCGGGTACGTCTTCAAGACCGTCGGCGATTCGTTCTGCGCGGCGTTTTCCGCGGCCCGGGCCGGGCTCGACGCGGCGCTCGCCGCGCAGCGGGGCCTGGCCGGGCAGTCGTGGCCGACCAGCCGGCCGATCGTGGTGCGGATGGGCCTGCACGCCGGGGTGTGCGAGGAACGCGACGGGGACTACTTCGGGCCCGCAGTGAACCGGGCCGCACGGCTGCTGACGGTCGCCAGCGGCGGCCAGGTGCTGCTGTCCGGGGTGGCGGCGGAACTGCTGTCCGATGAGCTGCCCGAGGGCGTGGCCCTGCGGGAGCTGGGGACGCGCCAGCTCAAGGACCTCAGCCGGCCGGAGCGGATCTACGAGGTCGAGGCCGCGTTCCTGGCCGAGCGGCCGGGCGTGCCGTCGCGGACCGTCGGGGAACAGGCCACCGCCAGGGCCGCGGGTGCCCCCGGCCTGGCGCGGATCACGTGCGGCTCCGGCTCAGCCAAGCGGGACAAGGCCTGGATCGTGCCCCGGCATCTGGAGATCGACGTCGGCAGCGGCGCGGTCCGGCTCGACTTCCGGCGGGCCGTGATCGCCGCGCCGGAACTGCGCATAGACGCCCGGATCGTCAGCGGCACCCTGACGCTCATCACCCGGCCCGGCATCGCGGTGGACACCAGCGACCTGACCGTCGGCAGCGGCAGCGTCAGCGTGGTCCCGCCGGCCGGGCCGGGCGCTTCGCCGGTGCTGCACGTCACGGTCGCCGGCCGGATCGGCAGCGGCTCGGTCTGTGCACGGCCAGCCCGCGGTGGCTGGCTGCTGGCGCTGTGGCAGCGGGTGCTGGACCGGCTGGCAGGCCGCTACCAGAGCGGGTCCGGCCCCGCCCCGAGCGGGTAGTGACCGGGAAGCTTCTCGCCGGAGACCGCGCGCTCCATCCGGCGCCGCATGCCGTCGGACAGCGCGCCGGCCTCGATCATCTCCAGAAACAGCGCGGTCACGTTGCCGAGGTCGAAGAAGTCGCGCTGCCACGACCACTGCCAGTCCCCGCCGTAGCGGAACCAGCTTCCGCCGATCCCGGCCACCTCGTACTGGCTGCCGTCCGGCCGTGCCGCGCCGGCGACCTGCTTCCAGAACCCGACGACCTCGCCCTGCGCGTCGTCGATCAGCACCCGCTGGTACGGGTAGGACCAGTCGTCGAGCCCGCCCATCTCCAGCGCCAGCGCGATGTCGCGGATCTGGTCGCGCCCGGTCACCATGAACTCCTCGCCGGGGCCCATGTTCCAGCCATAGGTCGCGTCCGGGCTGTACATCGCCGCGAGCGGACGCCAGTCACCGGCCTGCTCGCAGCGCCGGTTGGCGTTCAGCCACCGCTGCACCATCTCTTCCAGTTCCGCGCGGGGGAACGCGGCCATCCGAGCCTCCCTGTTTTCCGGGCCGTAACGGGACGACGGCTGGTCAGTCGTCGAGCAGCCGCAGCGCCTGTGTGGGGCAGAACCGCACGGCCGCCTCGACCGCGGCCCGCTGCGATTCGGGTGGCGCCGGCTCGGCCACGGTGACCTTGCCCTTGCGCGGCACCGAGAACACCCCGGGCGCCTCCAGCTCGCACATCGCGTGACCCTGGCACAGGTCGAGGTCGGCCTCGATGCGCATCACGCCGCCGCCTCCGCGCCGCCGCGGCGGCGGTAGCGGACCACGCACGGCCGTGCGAGCTGGACGACCATCTTGGAGTGGTCGTTGCGGTAGCTGCCGGGCGCCTGGGCCAGCTCGAACGACCAGTCCCGCAGCAGCACCGAGAAGATCGCCTTCAGCTGGATCATCGCGAAGTTCGCGCCCACGCAGCGGTGCCGCCCCGCGCCGAACGGAATCCAGGTCCACCGGTTGACCAGGTCCTCCTGACGCGGCTCGGCGTAGCGCTCCGGCCGGAACGCGTCCGGCTCCGGGAAGTCGGCCGCGATCCGGTTCGAGATCGCCGGGGTCGCGCCGACCAGCGCCCCCGCCGGGATCCGGTAGCCGAGCACCTCGAGCTCCCTGGTCGCCGCCCGCAGCAGCAGGATCAGCGGCGGGTGCAGCCGCAGCGCCTCCTTCACCGCCGACTCCAGCCTGGGTATCTCCCGGAGCGCCTCGAACGAGACCGGCGGCGGGACACCCCTCGCCAGCCCCCCGCTGCCGCCCGCTGCCCTTGGCTGGTACCTCTCGTCGAGCTCGGCGACCACCCCGGCCAGGCACGCGGGGTTGCGCAGCAGCTCGATCAGCGTCCACGCGGCGGTCCCGGAGCTGGTGTGGTGCCCGGCGAACATCATCGAGATGAACATGCCGGTGATCTCGTCCGCCGTGAACACCTGGGTGCCGTCGGCGTTGCAGATCGACATCAGCACGTCCAGCAGGTCACGGTCGCCGCGGCCGGGCGGGGCGGCCATCCCGGCTGCCGCCCGGCCCGCCATGATCTGTCCGACGAGGGCCACCAGGGCTTCCCGCGCCCGGTCCCGGCGGCGGAAGCTCTCGATCGGCGCGTACGGGTCCACGAACGCGAGCGCGTCGGTGCCCCGCTCCAGGTCGTGGTACAGCTCGGCGAACCTGCGGTCGAGCTGGCTGCGGAACCTGGCGCCGATCAGGCACGCCGACGAGGTGTAGATGGTCAGCTCGGCGAACCAGTCCAGCAGGTCGATCTCGCCCTCGGCGCCCCAGCCGGCCACCATCCGGCCGACCTCGCCGGCGATGGTCTGCGCGTGCCCGCGCATCATGTCCCCGCGCAGCGCCTGGTTGTGCAGGGCCTCGCGGCGGCGTTCCGGCGAGGCGTCGAACACCACGCCCTCGCCGAAGATCGGCGTCATGAACGGGTACGCGCCGGCCTGGTCGAGGTCCTCGTCCGGCGCGCGGAAGAAGTACTCGTTCGCATCCGCGCCGGACAGCAGGATGACCGGCCGCCCGGCGAGGTCGAACCGGCCCACGTCGCCGCACTCGTCACGGACCCGGCGCATGAGCGCTATCGGGTCGCTGCGCAATTCCTCCAGGTGCCCGTCGGCCGCGCCGCCGGAAACGAGCCGGGGCTCCAGCAAGGTCATGACGTGCCTCCCGCGTCTTCAGGCTGTGCACCGGCGTCGCGGCCGGTCTGGATCGGCGCCTCGGGCTCGATCTCCAGGAGCGTGATGTGGGTGCCTCGCGGGGCCGAGACGATCGCCATCACGGCGGCGGCCACGTCCTGCGGCCGCAGGAAGTGCGGGTGACGGGCCAGGCCCCACCGGACCCAGTCGTCGAGCACCGCCTGCACGGCCGGCGGGTCCCAGTCCATGCCCATGCCGGTCATCGTCTGGCCGGGACGGACGACCGAGACCCTGACCCCGGTGCCCTCGAGTTCCATCTGCATGGCCCGGGCCATCCCGTCGACCGCGTTCTTGGCCGCGACGTAGGCGCCCATCCGCGGCCGCGGCGCGCGGACGACGTCCGAGGAGACGAACACCACGTCGCCCCGCCGGCGGGCCACCATGCCGGGCACGACGGCGGACGCGATCCGGTGCGCGCCGATGAGGTTCACCTCCACCTGCCGCGCGAACTCGGCCGGGCCGACCTCGTGCACGAGCCCGGCTTCCACCCGGCCCGCGCAGCTGACCAGGACCTCCACTGGGCCGAGCTGGCCGGCGGCGGCGACGGCAAACGCCTTGACCGCGTCGTCGTCGGTCACGTCCAGCAGCAGCGCGACGGCCTCG
>JASHQP010000666.1 GCA_030039095.1 Streptosporangiaceae bacterium | reverse complement strand
GGATCGTCATGGCCGCGTTGCGGGCCGCCGCCACGGCCTTGGGCCGGGCGCTGGCCCGCGCCGACGCCGACGCTGCGGCCGGAGGGTGCGCGCACACCGATGAGTCGCCGGGGTACCGGCCGCCGCCCAGGCTGCGGGAGTTCGTCACCGCCCGGGATGTGACCTGCCGCAACCCGGTCTGCCGCCAGCCCGCCTGGCGCGCCGACCTGGACCACACCATCCCCTACGACCAGGGCGGGCGGACCTGCCGCTGCAACCTCGGCGGCGGATGCCGGCGACACCACCAGCTCAAGCAGGACCCCCGCTGGAAACTCGAGCAGGCCAGGCCCGGCATCTTCACCTGGACCACGCCCGCTGGCCGGACCTACACCGTCCGCCCCGACAGCTACCCGCTCTAGCCCGTGGCAGATCCGCTCTGCCTCATGGCATGATTCTGAACAAGCTGTTATGGCCTGTTATGGCCCCCACCCTTCACGGCACCCAGATGGGGCCCGAATCGGTTACGCTAATCCGCCGGCCCAGTCAGGCCGTTCCGCGTGCGGGCAGCCCGCTCCTCAAAATCGCTGCAGGCCCGCCGGTCAGGAGGCGTCAGCGAGCGGCACCTGAACGGTGCGCTCCTGCGTGCCGCGCACCAGCCCCAGCTCCACGGCGCCGGTGCCTGCCGCCTGCAGCGCGTCGAACAGGTCGTCGACCGAGCGGACCGGCTGGCCCCCCGCCGTGACGATCAGGTCCCCGCCCGCCAGGCCGGCACGCGCCGCCGGGCTGCCGTCAACGACGTCGCGGATGAGCACACCGTCAACGTCGGGGAGGCCGACGGCGCGCCGCATCCGCCGGGCCACATGCCGGGGAGCGATGGCGACACCGAGCTGCGGCGGCGTGCTGAACTCCCCGCGGTCGAGCGCCTCGATCCTGCCGCGCAGCGCCTCGCCGGCGGGCATGGCCAGGTAGAAGCCCTCGCCGAGACGGCTGGTGTTGATCCCCAGCAGCTGCCCGGCGGCGCTGACGATCGGGCCGCCCGAGGAGCCGGGCAGCAGTGGCGCGGTGTGCTCCACGCTGCCGGTGATGCGGCGGCCGCGCGGACCGCGGAAGGCGCGGTCGACGCCTGATACGAAGCCGAACGTCACCCGCAGCCCGCGCCCGCCGGGGTTGGACAGCGCGAACACGGGCGACCCGATGCTCGCCGCGGTGCCGTCGGCCCACGGCAGCACGGGGGCATCACCGGTGTCGGTGTCGATGACCGCGAGGTCGGCGTCGATGTCGCGGGCCACCACCGTTCCCTGGGCGGTCCGCCCGCCGGCGAACGTGACCGTGACCTCGTCGCCGCGCACGTTGTGCGCGTTGGTCAGCACCCGTCCTTCGCTGAACACGATGCCCGAGCCCGCGCCCCACCGCTGCCCGATGCCCACGACCGACGAGCCGGCGCCGCCGGCCAGCCGCTCGATGTCTTCCCTGATCTCGTCGAGAATCGCCATCACTGCGCCCTTCCAGCTCCCAGTAAGTAGTGACTTGCAATCTACTACTAAGTGGCTGGGTGTCAACGCGGCTACGATCATCACATGAGCGAACCCGAGCCCGTCTCCTCGCCGCTCGCCGAAGCCCTGGCCAGGGTCGGCGACCGCTGGACGCTGCTGGTCGTGGAGGCGCTGCTGCCCGGGCCCCGCCGGTTCAACGACCTGCTCGGCCAGGTACCGGGCATCGCGGCCAACATTCTGTCCGAGCGTCTCAAGCGCCTCGAACGGGAGTCGCTGCTGGTCGCACGGCCCTACTCGGACCGGCCGCCCCGGGCCGCCTACGAGCTGACCGCCGAGGGCAAGGAACTCGCCGGGGCGCTCCGCCTGCTCGCGCACTGGGGAGCCCGGCGCACCGACCCGGCCGACACCCCCCGACACGGCGAATGCGGTACCCCGGTCGAGGTCCGCTGGTACTGCCCCACCTGCGACCGCCTGGTGGACAACGAGTCGCCGCACCCCGAGCTGCACTACGTGTAGCTCAGATCGGATCCCAGGGCACGGACTCGTACACGTCGGTCAGGCGCTCGGTGAAATCGGCATCGCTGGCGAGGATCTGGCCGTCAACCTGCCCGACCTGAGCCACGCCGAGGGAGTTCGTCAGAAAGACGGACCGGAACGAGCGCAGGTCGCCGACGCGCACGGTCTCGTTCCGGCTCGGGACACCCCGATCGGCGAGCGCGGTGGCAACCAGCTGCATGGTGATGCCCGCGAGCACGGGCGTGCTCGGCCAGATCACGGCGTGCCCGTCGAAGAAGCCGACGTTTGCGATCGCGGTTTCGGCGATGACGCCCCCGGGCGCGGTCAGCAGGGCATCATCGAAACCCGCCCGCTCGGCCGCCAGGCCGTAGTAGATCTGCCCAAACGTGCCTGCGTGCTTGATGTGGGGCACGGGCCGCTGGTACGCCACGGCGCTGAGGCGCTGCGGCGCTGCGGGCGGGTCGCTGGGCGGCCGGACCACGACCATGATCGATGGCCGTTCGTCACCGCCCGGCTGGAATACGCTGATCCGCACCGACGCATCCCGGACGCCGGCGCCGAGCGCGTGGCCGACGCGCGCTCGCACCAGCTCACCGTCCAGCCCGCTCCCGAACAGCTCCCGCGTCGCCGAATCAAGGCGGGACAGATGAAGGCCGAGACCGCGCACCGCACCGCCCCGGACCTGCATGGCGGTGAAGTGGCCGTAGTTCACGATCGCCGGCTGCGCAAGCTGATCGACCGTAGCTGGCCCGCCGTTGATCTCGATATGCAGGATCGCCACGAGCGGCCACCCTACCGGCCGCGCATCCCGCGGGTTTCGGGGGCGGGGACGGGTGAGTCACGTGACGAAGGAGAACCGGCATGACCACGGTCGTCGCCTTTCACGCGCACCCGGACGACGAGGTGCTGCTGACCGGAGGCACCCTGGCCCGGCTGGCCGCCGAGGGGCACCGGGTGGTGATCGTGCTGGCCTGCTCGGGGGACATGAAGGGCGCCACCGGCACGAACAATCCGCGGCTGCAGGAACTGGCGGCGCGACCACGTCAAGGTGCACGAGGTTGGCGCCCGCGCGGCGGAACTCACCGGGACCCGGGTGCTGGAGGCGACGGCTCCCCGCGAGCTGGTGGCCTGGGCGCTCGGCCCGATGCGGCTGCTGCGGCTGGCGGTCCGCTACGACCTGCGGGAGTTCCGCCTGGGGTTCAGCCCGCGCTCCGCGATCACGCACCGGATGGATGTGCGCAAGCACACGGCACGCAAACGCGCGGCGCTCGCGGCGCACCGGTCCCACTGGAATTCCGGCGGCAGGTCGGCGCGCCTGGCCAGGGTGATGATTGCGATGCCGGCGCCGGTCTTCGGGCTGCTGTTCGGCCGCGAGTGGTTCGTCGAGCCGGGGGTGACCGCGACCGCGGTCAGCCACCACGTTCTCCAGCCCGCCGTCGCGGGGCTGGCGGAAGGCCGGGCCGGCCTTGGCGGGGCTGGCGGAAGGCCGAGCCGGCCTTGGCGGGGCTGGCGGAAGGCCGAGCTAGCCGCGGCGGGCACGGCGAAAGGCCGAGCTAGCCAGGATCGGCGCCCGTGGCGATGGGACGGCTGGGATCGGCGGTCCAGGCGGACCAGGAACCCACGTACAGGCTCGCCGGGATACCCGCCAGCTCGAGCGCCAGCACCTCGTGCGCTGCCGTGACGCCGGACCCGCAGTACGCGCCGACGCCGAGGGCCAGGGCGCCGTCCCGCTCTGCCGTGACGCCGAGGCCCTCGAAGCGCCGCCACAGCTCATCGGGCGGCAGGAACCGGCCGTCCGGCCCGACGTTGGCGGCGGTCGGCGCGCTCACGGCGCCCGGGATGTGGCCGGCCGCGGGATCGACCGGCTCGACCTCGCCGCGGTAGCGTTCCCCGGCCCTGGCGTCGAGCAGGACGCCGGA
>JASHQP010000665.1 GCA_030039095.1 Streptosporangiaceae bacterium | reverse complement strand
CGCAGAGGTCGGGGTAGCCCGCCAGGTCGGGGTCGCCGGCCAGGTCGGGGTCACCGGCCAGGATCCGGCGGTGCAGGGCCTGCAGTTCCGGGCCCGGCTCCACGCCGAGCTCGCTGGCCAGCCGGTCCCTGACCGACCGGAACACGCGCAGCGCGCCGTCCCGCTGGCCGAGCCGGTACAGCGTCACGATCAGCAGCCCGGCGAGCCGCTCGGCCAGCGGGTGCTCCGCCAGCAGCCCCGGCAGCTCGGCGGCGGCCTGGCGCTCCATCCCGCACGCGAGCAGCGCGGCAACGCGATCACCGATCACCGACAGGCGCTCCTCGGCCAGCATCGACCGGGCGGCGGCCACGGCGGCGGTCCCCGGCACGTCGGCCAGCACGGGTCCCCGCCACAGGCCCAGAGCCCGGTCGAACGCAGCGACGGCGGCGCTGGTGTCCCGGCGATCCGTGGCCGCCCGCCCGGCAGCAGCCAGGAACCGGAACCGGTGCACGTCCACCCGGCCGGCCTCGATCTGCAGCCGGTAGGCCTCACCGCACCGGTCGAGACGGCCGCCCGGCACAGGGCCGATGGCCTGGCGGACGCCGGTGACCAGTGCCTGCAGACTGCCGCGCGCCGAGCGCGGCGGCTGTTCGCCCCACACCGCGTCGATCAGCTCGGCAACCGGCACCGGCTGCCCCGCCCGCAGCGCCAGCATGCCGAGCACGAGCCGCTGCTGCGGCGGCTGCGACAGCGCTCCGGCGGCCGGGATCTCCACGGGACCCAGCACCCTCAGCGCGATGTCGTCTTCCATCCCGGCTCCCTCGGGCAAGCGCGTGCCGCGATGCGCTAACGATCCTAAGCCTCGCTAACCTCGTATTTTTGGGCATAACCGGCAACACGTCGCGCATCGTGACTCACCTGTCATCGTCCCGTTGCAGAGGCGACGCGCCCCCGAGCGCGAATGGCCCGATGATGGTGCTTCGGCCGATCTTGACGGCAATGTTCCTGACGGCATGTGGGAGCGATCGCGATGGCGGGACCAGTAACGATGGCGGTGCTCGGCGCCGGGGCGCGGGGCAACGTGTTCGCCGGCTTTGCCGAGCAGTTCCCGGGCAGGGCCGCGATCGTGGCCGTCGCCGACCCGCGCACCGACCGCCGCGACGCGCTGGCCGACCGGCTGGGCGTCGCCGCGGGCCGGCGGCTGCGCGACTGGCGGGAACTGGCCGCCATGGAGCGGCTGGCGGACGCCGTGATCGTGACCACGCCCGACCGCGAGCACGCCGAGGCGGCGATCCGGTTCGCCGGGCTCGGCTACCACGTGCTGCTCGAGAAGCCGATGGCGCCCACCTGGGAAGAGTGCGTTGGGGTGGTCGAAGCGGCCGAGAAGGCCGGGGTCATGCTCGCGGTCTGCCACGTGATGCGGTACACGGCGTACACCGGGGCGGTGAAGCAGGTCGTGGCCGAGGGCCGGCTGGGCCAGGTCGTGGGGGTGGAGCAGCTCGAGCCGGTCGGGTGGTGGCACTTCGCACACGCGTACGTGCGCGGTAACTGGCGCCGCGCCGACGCTTCGGGGCCCAGCCTGCTGACCAAGTGCTGCCATGACCTCGACTGGCTGCGTTACGTGGTCGGCAAGCCTGCCGTCGCGGTCTCGAGCCGCGGCGGGCTGCACCACTTCACCGCGGCCAGCCGGCCGCCCGGCGCCGCCGACCGCTGCCTCGACTGCGCCGTGGAGCCGACCTGCCCGTACTCGGCCACCCGCTTGTACCTCGGCTTCCTCGACGACCCGAAGCGCCGGCAGTGGCCGCTTTCGGTGCTCACCACCGACCTCACCGAGCAGGGGGTGCGGCGGGCGCTGCGCGACGGGCCGTACGGCCGCTGCGTGTACGCGTGCGACAACGACGTGGCCGACCACCAGGTGGTCACCATCGAGTTCGACGGCGGGGTCACCGCCACGCTGACGATGACCGCGTTCACACCGTACGGGCGCCGCCGCACCAGGATCATGGGCTCGCGGGGGTTCCTCGAAGGCGACGGGCACCAGATCACCGTCACCGACTTCGTCACTGGGCAGGCGACCCCCGTTCCGGTCGGCGACTCGGCCGTGGCCGCCGGCGGGGGTCACGGCGGCGGCGACTTCGGCGTCATCGGCGCGTTCGCCGACGCGGTTGCCTCCGGTGACCGCTCGCTCATCAGCACCGGGCCGCGGGAATCGCTGGACAGCCACCGGATGGCGTTCGGCGCCGAGCGCAGCCGGCTGACCGGGACGCGCGTGCCGCTCGGCTAGGCGCGGCTAGGCGCGCACGCTACGGCGCCGGTGACGCCGAGAGGACCGCGTCCGCGGGCTCCACGGGGGCGAGCGGGGCGCGCCCGCAGATCAGGTCGGCGGCCCGCTCGGCGATCGCTATCGTCGGCGCGTTGGTGTTGCCCCTCGGCACCGTGGGCATCACCGAGGCGTCCACCACGCGCAGCCCCTCGATCCCCCTGACCCGCAGCTCCGGGTCGACCACGCTGGTAAGCCTGCTGGCGGCCAACCTGGAGTCGCCGCCCATCGCGCAGGTGCCGACGGGATGGTAGATGGTGGTCAGGTTGCGCCTGACGAAGTCCCGGATCTCGGCGTCGCTCTGCACGTCCCCGCCGGGCGCGAGCTCCGACGTGCAGATCTTCGACATGGGCCGCTCCAAGGCGATGTCCCTGGCCATCTTCACGCCCGTGACCAGGGGCTCGATGTCGGCGCCGTCGGACAGATACGCGGGGTCGATCAGCGGCTTGTGCCGAGGGTCACCGCTGGCCAGCCGGATCTGGCCCCTGCTGCGCACCGCCACGAGCGCGACGAGCAGCGACAGCGCGCGGATCGCGGGGTCGGCGAGGCCGCCATTCTGGAACGGGGCCGGCAGCGCGTGCCACTGGATATCCGGGGCCGGCAGGGCCGCGTCGGAGCGGCTGAACCCGCCGGACTCGGCGATGTTCGTGGTCATCGGCCCGGAGTGCATGAGCTGCCAGCGGGCCAGGCTCGCCCGGCCCACCTGCTCCCACAGCCCGCGGGACTTCGGCGTGTGCCACATCGCGGTCACCGCCGGATGATCGGACAGATTCCCGCCCACACCCGGACTGTCCGCCTCCACGGTGATGCCGTGGGCTCGCAGGTGGTCGGCGGGGCCGATCCCGGACAGCATGAGCAGCTGCGGGCTGCCGACGGCCCCGGCCGCCAGGATGACCTCGCCCTCGGCGTGCGCGGTCTGGGATTCCCCGCGCAGCAGGTAGCGCACGCCGACCGCGTGACCACCGGACACGGCGATCCCGGTCACCAGCGCGTCGGTCTGGATCGTCAGGTTCGGCCGGCCGGCCGCCGGGTGCAGGTAGGCGTCGGCGGCGCTGCAGCGGCGTCCGCGTGCCTGGGTCACCTGGTAGAAGCCGACGCCGTCCTGCCGGGGACCGTTGAAGTCGTCGTTGGCCGCCAGGCCCGCGTTCTCGGCCGCGCCGGTGAACGCCGCGGCCAGCGGCGACTTGTGCCGCGGATCGGTGACGCTGAGCGGGCCCGAAGCGCCGTGGTAGGCGGACGCGCCGCGGGAGTTGTTCTCGGCCCGCAGGAAGTAGGGCAGCAGGTCGGTGTACCCCCAGCCCTCACAGCCGTACTCGTCGCGCCAGGAGTTGTAGTCGTAGCGGCTGCCACGGATGTAGATCATCGAGTTGATCGACGACGACCCGCCGAGGGTCCGGCCACGCGGCCAGTACACCGAGCGGCCCGCCGCGCGCTCTTGCGGGACCGTCCGGTAGTTCCAGTCATAGGTGCTCTGGAACAGCAGGTTCGTTGTCGCGGGTATGTGGATCTCGCCGGCGGAGTCGGGCGGGCCGGCTTCCAGCAGCAGCACCCGGGTGGCCGGGTCCTCGGTGAGCCGGCCGGCCAGAACGCAGCCGGCGCTGCCCGCGCCGACGATGACATAGTCATACACGGCCAGCCTCCCGGCACAGTTCGGACATTTGATGGATACCATACTCATTCCCGGACCACCGGCGCGGGCGATACCGCCCCCGGCGATACCGCCCCGCAGGCCGCGCCCCGGAAAGCCGAGCGCGCCCCCGGAAAGCCGAGCGCGCCCCCGGCCCGATCGGGCCGGGGGCGCGCTCCCCCCACATTTGCGGCCTGCTCGTGGCTCCGGCGGGCCCCCGAGATCCGCCGGGCACTCGATGCGAGCAGGCCCGCGGGCCATACGGCCCGCCCCAGGCCTAGTTCCCCCGTTTCGGCCTGGCCAGGGTCATCATCGTTCGTGACCGAAACCACATCTTCGGCGTTGTTCGCCGGTCACGCCACGGTGATCACCCTTCGTACACCTACGATGCCACATCGTGGTGACTATGTGAATACCCCAGGTCAGAGCCCTAAAACAGAGAGAGAAAACTTCCTCGAACTTTCTTCAGGCGACCCTCGCGCCCCCCTCGCGCCCCCCTCGCGTTCCCCTCCCGCCCCACTGAATCCCATACAGCGCAGGCGTTTCGGCCCTCTGAATGCGGTATTGGGACGCCGCCGTGCCGGGCTCCCCGGTGGGAGCCGATGCTGACGGGCGGACGCGGCGTCCGGCGCCCGGGCCATCTCCGGTGAGGCCGAAGGCCAAGCGCCCGGCCCGGCCGAGCTAACCCGGGGTGGCCCGGATGGCCGAGGCCCCCGGGCCGGCCGAGACCCCCCGGCCGGCCGAGAGCCCCCGGCCGGCCGCCGAGCCACCGGCTCAGGAATGCGGCCCCGCCGTCTGGGAGCACAGCCGCCAGGCCCTTTCATGATCCCGGAGGATTTTTCGCACATACGACAACAAATCCTCCGGGATCATGGAAATCTGCCGGGGGGCGGGCACCCGCGACGCCGGGAGTCAAGGAAAGGCAAAGGAAAGCTTTCCTGAGAATATAGAAGAGGCCAAGATTTAGCCTCGCTAACTGACTACGGTAGCGGTGGTGGACTCCGGAACCCCCTTCATCGAGATGGACGCTGCCTGGGACGACAACCGCAGCGGGAACGACGACGAGCCAGGCGGGCAGACGGCGGCGCGGCCAGCAGGGCAGCGCGCGGAGCGGCCGGGCGGCGGGGCCAGGCTCGCCTTCGCCAGCTTCCTGATGCTGTTCGTCGAGCTGGCCCTTATCCGGTGGATCACCTCGAACAACGTGTACGTGACCAAGGCGACGAACTTCGTCCTGCTGGCCAGCTTCCTCGGGATCGGGATCGGGTTCCTGAATGCCCGCGCCCGGCGCGACTACCTGCGCTGGACTCCGGTAGCGCTGCTGGCGCTGGTCGGCTTCGTGCTGCTGTTCCCGGTGATCTTGTCCTCGCTCAGCGGTTCTCACCCATACCGGGGTCTGCACAACATGCTCGCGCTGCCGCAGCCGGTCAGCCTCGGAGTCATCTTCGTGCTGACAGCGGCGGTCATGGCGGGCCTGGGCCAGGCCACGGCCCGGATGTTCGTCGGCTTCCGGGCGCTGAACGCCTACCGGCTGGACATCGTCGGCAGCATCGCCGGGATCGCGCTGTTCTCTGGCCTGTCGTTCCTCGACCAGCCGCCGGCCACCTGGGGCATCATCGCCTGCGCAGGCCTGCTCGTGCTGCTGGCACCGAAGATCCGGTGGTGGCAAGCGGGCGCCGTGACGGTGATCGTGGCGGCACTGTGCATCGAGTCGTTCGTCCCTCATCAGACCTGGTCGCCGTATAACAAGCTGTCCGTCTACCAGCAGACCGGCAAGAACCCCGCCCTGAACGTGTCCGCGAACAACATCCCCTACCAGGCCGCCCGGTCGCTGGCCGTGCTCGCCCGCCAGAAGCCGTTCTACTGGTACCCGTACCGGCACGTGAACAAGGCCAGCCTGGACAACGTGCTGATCATCGGCGCCGGGACCGGGAACGACACCGCGGTCGCCCTGGCCAACGGGGCCAAGCACATCGACGCCGTGGACATCGACCCGGAACTGCTGCGCCTCGGCGAGCAGCGGGCCCCCAGCAAGCCCTACAGCAATCCCCGGGTCACCCTGCACGTCGCGGATGGCCGCGAGTACCTGCAGGACACGAACAAGAAGTACAACCTGATCCTGTTCGCGCTGCCGGACTCCCTGGCGGCCGTGTCGGGCCAGTCCGCTGTTCGCCTGGAGAGCTTCCTGCTGACCGAGCAGTCGATCGCGGCGGTCAAGGCGCACCTGGCACCGGGCGGCACGTTCGCGATGTACAACTACTACGCGCCGTTCCTGCTCAACAGGTACGCGACCACGATCGACGACGTATTCGGCCGGGCGCCCTGCGAGGACGTGGGGCCGCCGCTCGGCGGCCGCCAGCTGGCCACGCTGACCGTCTACAGCCGCGGCCCGGTTCCCAACTGCACGAGCTACTGGCATGGCACCAAGGTCGCGCCGGCCACCGACGACTACCCGTTCCCCTATCTGCCGAGCCCCGGCATGCCGATGTCCTACGTGTGGTTCCTCATTGCCGTGCTGCTGGGCTCCCTGCTGCTGATCCGGATCGGCGGCGGCTCCGGGCCGCTGCGCCGGATGCACCGTTACACCGACCTCGCGTTCATGGGCGCCGCGTTCATGCTGCTCGAGACCAAGAACATCGTGCAGTTCGCGCTGCTGTTCGGTGCGACGTGGTTCGTGAACTCGCTGGTGTCCGCGGGCGTCCTGGTCGCGGTGTACCTGGCCGTGGAGACCGCGCGGCACGCGCGGCTGCCGCGCCCGATGGTGCTGTACGCCGCGCTGATCGTGTCGCTGGCCGTGACCTGGCTCGTGCCGGCGGACGCGCCGCTGGGCCTGCCGCTCATCCCGCGCTTCCTGGCGGCCAGCGCGCTCGCGTTCGCGCCGATCTATGTCGCGAACCTGATCTTCGCGCAGCGGTTCTCTGACGTCGAGATGACCGGGAACGCGTTCGCCGCCAACCTGCTCGGCGCGATCGTCGGCGGCCTCATCGAGTACACGGCACTCATCACTGGCTACCGGTTCCTGCTGATCGTGGTCGGTGTGCTGTACGCGCTGGCGTTCGTCTCCAGCCGCTTCGTGCGCCGCGCCGCTCCCGTGCCGTCGCTGCCCTCGGCCTCGTCAACGTCGTTAGCGCGATCCCGCTGACCGGGCGTTATACCGTGGATCGCATGTCGGACGACCGCAGGCAGAATCCCGTCGTGCTCTCCCGTATCTACACCCGCACCGGGGACGACGGCACCACAGCGCTCGGCGACGGCAGCCGGGCACCCAAGACCGATGCACGGCTCGCCGCGTACGCCGACGTGGACGAGGCCAACTGCGCGATCGGGGCCGCGGTCGTCATGGGCGGGCTGCCCGCCGAGATCACCGGCCTGCTGGTGCGGCTGCAGAACGAGCTCTTCGACGTGGGCGCGGACCTGTGCAATCCGGTCGCGCCGCCCGGCGTGCAGCCCGCCTGGCCGCCGCTGCGCATCGACGAGGAGTACGTCACCCGCCTCGAGCGCGCCTGCGATTCCTGCAATGAGGGCCTGCCGGTGCTGCGGAGCTTCGTGCTCCCGGGCGGTTCTCCGGGCGCGGTGCTGCTGCACACGGCCAGAACGGTGGTCAGGCGGGCGGAACGCAGCGTCTGGGCGGCGGTCGAGGCGCACGGCGACACCGTGAGCCCGCTGCCGGCCAGGTACCTGAACCGCCTCTCCGACCTGTTGTTCATCCTCGCCCGCCAGGCCAATCAGCCACAGGGTGACCTGCTGTGGAAGCCGGGCACGCAGCGCTGAGCCGGGCCGGGCTCAGCTGAAGCCGGACCCCGGGCCCGGCGGGGCGGCCTCCAGCCAGGCCAGGAAGCCGGTCAGCGCGTCGTCGCTCAGCGCGAGCTCCACCCGCCGGTCGGCGCCTTCGCCGACGTCGCACTCCACCACAACGGTGCCAGACCCGACGCTGGTCATCTCCACCGGGTCCGCGGGGCGGCGCGACACCACGTTGAGCGTCCGCCGGGCATAGACCTCGCCCGGGCGCAGCCCGAGCCCGAAGATCGGATACCAGCGCAGTTCGTCGGGCTGATAGGCGGCGAGCCCCAGCCGCCAGCGCCGGTCCATCGCGCGCCGCAGGCCGCACTCGACGCTGCCCCCGCCGCGCTCGATGAGGGTCCGGCGGACCGCGATGCCGGTGGCGCCCGCCAGCGCGATCACCAAGACGATCACGAGGAGCCAGCCAGCGTCCAGCGCCAGCCGCCCCCCTGCCAACCCCAGCCCTCTCCGCGCCGGCTCTCGTCAGGCGCCGTCGGCGGGCTGGCCCGCGGCTCTGAGCAGCGCCCTGAAGTACCGGACCTGCGAGGACTCCTCATCATCCCCGTCGGCCGAGACGTCCGGGTTCTGCAGCGCTTCCTCGAGAGCTGCCCGAATGGCGCTCGCGTCCACGTCGCCGCCGATCTGGGCCTCACGGGCCAGGACGGAGACCCGGTCATCCGCGACCGAGAAGAACCCGCCGTTCACGGCGACGACCACCTCGGCGCCCTCGGCCGCGCCGTCCGCTCCGCCCTCCGGGAGGATCCGCACCAGGCTGCCCTCGACCACGATGCCGATCACCGGGCTGTGCCCGGTCAGCACGCCGATGTCGCCGTCCCGGGTCTTGGCGATAACCATCGTCGCGGGGCCCGCCCACACCTCGCTCTCGGGGACGACGAGGCTCACCTGCAGCGTCACGCGCTCACGACCGTTCCAGCTCCTTCGCCTTCTTCTCCACGTCCTCGATCCCGCCGCACATGAAGAAGGCCTGCTCGGGTACGTGGTCGTACTTGCCCTCGGTGATCGCCTTGAACGAGGAGATCGTCTCGTCCAGCGGCACGAACACGCCGGGGATGCCGGTGAACTGCTCGGCCACGTACATCGGGTGGGAAAGGAACCGCTCGATGCGGCGGGCCCGCTGCACCGTGACCTTGTCCTCCTCGGACAGCTCGTCGATGCCGAGGATCGCGATGATGTCCTGCAGCTCGTTGTAGCGCTGCAGGATCCGCTGCACCTCGCGGGCGACGTCGTAGTGCTCCTGGCCAATGTAGGCCGGGTCGAGCAGCCGCGACGTCGATGCCAGCGGGTCCACAGCCGGATAGATCCCCTTCTCGGTGATCTCCCGGGACAGCTCGGTCGTGGCGTCGAGGTGCGCGAACGTGGTCGCGGGCGCCGGGTCGGTGTAGTCGTCGGCCGGCACGAAGATGGCCTGCATCGAGGTGATCGAGTGACCCCTCGTCGAGGTGATCCGCTCCTGCAGCTGGCCCATCTCGTCCGCCAGCGTCGGCTGGTAGCCCACCGCGGAGGGCATCCGGCCGAGCAGCGTGGACACCTCGGACCCTGCCTGGGTGAACCGGAAGATGTTGTCGATGAACAGCAGCACGTCCTGCTTCTGCTCGTCGCGGAAGTACTCGGCCATGGTCAGCGCGGACAGCGCTACCCGGAGCCGGGTGCCCGGCGGCTCGTCCATCTGGCCGAATACCAGCGCGGTGTCGTTGATCACGCCGGACTCGGTCATTTCGAGGAACAGGTCGTTGCCCTCGCGGGTGCGCTCACCAACCCCGGCGAACACCGACACGCCGCTGAAGTTCTTGGCGACCCGGCGGATCATCTCCTGGATCAGCACGGTCTTGCCGACGCCCGCGCCGCCGAACAGCCCGATCTTGCCGCCCCGCACGTACGGGGTGAGCAGGTCGAGGACCTTGATGCCGGTGACGAACATCTCGGTCTTCGGCTCGAGCTCGTCGAAGGGCGGCGGATTCCTGTGGATCCCCCAGCGCTCCTTGACCTGCAGCGAGGATGTTGGCACGTCCAGCGTCTCGCCCAGCAGGTTGAACACGTGACCCTTGGTCACCTCGCCGACCGGAACCGAGATCGGCCCGCCGGTGTCGGTCACCTCAGCCCCGCGCACCAGGCCGTCGGTCTGCTGCATTGAGATCGCGCGCACCACGTTGTCCCCGATGTGCTGCTCGACCTCGAGCGTCAGCGTCTTCGTATCGTCTTCGATGGTGACGTCGACCTGCAGCGCGTTGTAGATCTCGGGCATCTGCTCGGTGCCGAACTCGACGTCGACGACCGGGCCGGTCACCCGCGCCACCCGGCCGGTGCCCGGCTCGCGGTCGGCTCCGCCCGTGGTGCTGGTCTGCTCGGTTGCGGTCATTCTCATCTGCTCCCTGCGCCGGTCAGCGCGTTGGCGCCGCCCACGATCTCGCTGATTTCCTGGGTGATCTCGGCCTGCCGTGCCTTGTTCGCCTCGAGGGTGAGGCGGTCGACCAGTTCGTTGGCATTGTCGGTGGCGGACTTCATGGCCCTGCGCCGCGAGGCGATCTCGGCGGCCGCGGCGTCGAGCAGGGCGTGGAAGATGCGGCTCTCGATGTACCACGGCAGCAGCGCGTCGAGCACCTCCTGCGCCGACGGCTCGAATTCGTAGATCGGCACCGGGCCACCGGCGGACTCCTCGGTGGTCTCCTCGATCTCCAGCGGCAGCAGCCTCCTGATGACCGGGCGCTGCGTCAGCATCGACACGAACTCGTTGTGGACCAGGTAGATCTCGTCCACGCCGCCCTCACTGGCCGGCGCGTCGAACGCGTCGAGCAGCACCTGGGTGATCTCCGCCGCATTCGCGTGCGCCGGGGTCTCGGAGAACCCGCTCCACTGGCCCGCGACTTCCAGGTTGCGGAAGCTGTGCCAGGTGATGCCCTTGCGGCCGGACACGTACGGCACGGGGGTCACGTGGCGCTCGCGCAGCAGTTCCTCCAGGCCCTGCGCCTCGCGCAGCACCGTGGCGTTGTAGCCGCCCGCGAAGCCACGGTCGCTGGTGAGGATCAGCACCGCGGCGCGATCCGGGCTGGGGACCGGCCTGGTCAGCGGGTGGTCGACCTGACCCGACCGGCTGACCACGGCGCTCACCGCCCGCGTGATCTCACGGTCGTACGGCCGGGCGTCGCGGACCCGCTGCTGCGCCCTGATGATCCGGGACGAGGCGATGAGCTCCTGCGCGCGGGTGATCTTGGCGGTGGACTGCACCGACCGGATCCGCCGCCTGATCGCGCGAAGCTGTGCTGCCATGCGATGACCCGCCTATCCCTGCGCCGGCGGCGGTGGAACGACCTTGGAGATCTTCTCCGGGTTGACGTCGCCCTCGTCGGCCGACTCGACGTTCTGATCGTCGCCCACCAGCAACTTCCCGCCTGTGACCTCGAAGCCGCGGCGGAACTGATCCATCGCGTCCTCGAGCGCGGTAACGGTGTCGTCGGGCAGCGCGCCGGTCTCCCGGATCCCGTCGAGGACTCCCTTGCGGTTCCGCTGCAGGTAGTCGAGGAACTCGCCCTCGAACCGCCGCACGTCTTCCAGCGGCACGTCGTCGATCTGGCCGGTCGTGCCCATCCATATCGACACGATCTGCTGTTCCACCGGGAACGGGCTGTACTGGGGCTGCTTGAGCAACTCGACGAGCCGGGACCCGCGGTCGAGTTGGGCGCGGGACACCGCGTCGAGGTCGGAAGCGAACGAGGCGAACGACTCGAGGTCTCGGTACTGCGACAGCGAGAGCTTGAGCGTGCCCGCGACCTTCTTCATGCCCTTGACCTGGGCGTTGCCGCCCACCCTGGACACCGAGCGGCCGACGTTGATGGCCGGGCGCACCCCGGAGTTGAACAGGTCGGTCTCCAGGTAGATCTGCCCGTCGGTGATCGAGATCACGTTCGTCGGGATGTAGGCCGAGATGTCGTTGGCCTTGGTCTCGATGACCGGGAGCCCGGTCAGCGAGCCGCCGCCGAGGTCGTCGGACAGCTTCGCGCAGCGCTCCAGCAGCCGCGAGTGCAGGTAGAACACGTCACCGGGGTACGCCTCGCGACCCGGCGGCCGACGCAGCAGCAGCGAGATCGCCCGGTAGGCCTCAGCCTGCTTGCTCAGGTCATCGAAGATGATCAGGGCGTGCTTGCCGTCGTACATCCAGTTCTGGCCGATCGCCGAGCCGGTGTACGGGGCGATGTACTTGAACCCAGCCGGGTCGGACGCGGGCGACGCGACGATCGTCGTGTACTCCATCGCGCCGTGGTCCTCGAGCGCCTGCCGCACCTGCGCGATCGTCGAGCCCTTCTGGCCGATCGCCACGTAGATGCAGCGGACCTGGCGCTTCGGGTCGCCCGACGCCCAGTTGTCCTTCTGGTTGATGATCGCGTCGATGGCGATCGCGGTCTTGCCGGTCTGCCGGTCGCCGAGAATCAGCTGGCGCTGCCCGCGGCCGATCGCGGTCATCGCGTCGATGGCCTTGATCCCGGTCTGCAGCGGCTCCGTCACCGGCTGCCGCTGCACCACGCTCGGCGCCTGGATCTCGAGCTCCCGCAGGTGGGTGTCCTCGACCGGGCCCTTGCCGTCCAGCGGGGCGCCGAGCGGGTCGACCACGCGGCCGAGGAAGTTGTCGCCCACCGGGACCGAGAGCACCTCGCCGGTGCGCCTGACCCGCTGGCCTTCCTCGATCCTGCTGAAGTCGCCGAGAACAACGACACCGATCTCCCGGATGTCCAGGTTGAGCGCCAGGCCCCGGGTGCCGTCCTCGAACTCGAGCAGCTCGTTGGCCATGCACGAGGGCAGCCCCTCGACGTGGGCGATGCCGTCGCCGCACTCCGCGACGATGCCGATCTCCTCGGTCGACGAGGCGTCCGGCTCGTACGTCTCAACGAAACGCGCCAGGGCGTCCCGGATCTCCTCCGGCCGGATGGTCAGCTCCGCCATGTCTTTGTTTCTCTCTCTTCCGGTTCCCTCTGGTCCCGATGGTGGTTCAGGCGGCGAGCCTGCGCCGCAGCCCCGCGAGCCGACTCGCCACGGTGCCGTCGATCCGCTCGCCCTCGATCTGGATGGACATGCCCCCGATGACCTTGGGGTCGAGCACGACGTTCAGGTGCACGTCGCGGCCGTACGACGATGCCAGGGCCGCCCCCAGCCTGCGACGCTGCGCCGCCGTGAGCGCGATCGCAACGTGCACCTCGGCCACGAGTCGCTCCCGTCGTTCGGCGGCCAGGCGGGCATACTCTTCCAGGCTCGCATCCAGCGTACGTCCCCTGGCCTGCAATGCCGACTGGGTGATGAGCCGCATCGTCGGCTCGGTCACCTTGCCGCCGAGCAGCGCGCCGAGCACGTCCCGCTTGCGCTGCGCCGGGAAGAACGGGTTCGACAGCGCGGTGCGCAGCTCCGGCTCGGCGTTCACCACACGGCCGAATCGGAACAGCTCGTCCTCCAGCTCGTCGAACGACCGCCCGCGGCCAGCCTCCTCGATGATCGAGAGCGCCGCGAGCTGCTCGGTCGCGTCGGGCAGGTCGCCGGCCTCGGCCCAGCGCTCCCCCACGAGTGCCGAAACGAGCTGCACCGTGGCGTCGCTGACCTTGCCGCCGAGCAGCGTCGCCACCAGGCTGGCCTTGGCCTCGGCCGTCCAGGTGGGGTCGGACAGCGTCCGCCGCAGCCCGGCCTGGGCGTCCAGCAGCCCGGTCACCGCGAACAGCTCTCCGCCCAGCTGGCCGGGGTCGACGTTACCCTCGAGCACCTCGCTGAGCCGCTGCTTGGCCGCGGCGAGCGACGCCCGGCTGGCGCCTCTCATCGGTTGGCCTCCGCCTCCGCCGTGCTGCCCGACTGCTCCTCGAGCTGCTCGAGGAACCTGTCCACGATCCGGCGCTGCCTGGCCTCGCTCTCCAGCGACTCCCCGACCACCCGGCTGGCGAGCTCCACGGAGAGCGCACCGATCTCGGCCCGCAGCGACGTCACCGCCTGCTGCCGGTCGGCCTGGATCTGAGCGTTCGCGGAATCGACCAGGCGCTGCTTCTCCGCCTCGCCCTGCTGGCGGAGCTCCTCCTTGATCTGGGCGCCCTGCTCCCTCGCCTCCTCACGGAGCCGCGCGGCCTCGTGCCGGGCCTCGGCGAGCTGTGCCCGGTACTGCTCCAGCACCCGGGCGGCCTCGGCCTGCGCATCCTCGGCGCGCTTGAGCCCGCCCTCGATCTGGTCGGTCCGCTCCTCGAGCATCCTCTGCGCCCTGGGCATGAGGATCTTCGCGAGCACCCCGAACACGATGAAAAACGCGATCAAACCCGTGATCAGCTCGGTCGCGTTAGGGACGAGCGGGTTCTCGGAGCCGCTCTGCGCCAGGTAGAACATTGGCGGATCAACCCTTCCGGCTTCGCTAACTGGTGATGAAGAAGGGAACGGCGATGCCGATCAGCGCGAGTGCCTCGGTGAGCGCAAAGCCGATCCACATGTAGGTGGTAATACGGCCGGACGCCTCGGGCTGTCGGGCCATGGCCTCGATGGCGTGCCCGAACACCAGGCCGATGCCGATGCCAGGACCAATGGCGGCGAAGCCGTAGACGAGTTTGCCAAGGCCAACGATCTTGTACGACGTGGGGGTCGAGCCCGAGGCGACGTACAGCACGTGGTGCACCAGCAGATGCATATGTCGGTTTCCTTTTCTCCGGCCCGGCGCCAGTGTGCACCGGGTCTAGCTCATGGTGCGGTCAGTGCACTGGCTCCAGCGCATCCGATATGTAAAAAGCGGTCAGCGTCGCGAATATGAAGGCCTGCAGCAGCGTGATCAGCACCTCGAGCACGAAGACCAGCAGGAAGACGATGAACGAGGCCGCCGCGAACAGCAGGCCGATGGTCGCGCCGAACAGGTACCAGGTGGCGATCGAGAACACGAGCAGCAGCAGGTGCCCGGCCAGCATGTTGGCGAACAGCCGGATGGACAGCGTAAACGGGCGGACAATGATGTTGGACAGCAGCTCGATGGGACTGAGCAGCGGCAGAATCCACCACGGCGCGCCGGGCGGCACCGCCATGTTCTTGAAGTAGCCGATCGGGCCCTGGTGCTTCATGCCAATGAAGATGTAGGTCACCCAGACCACCAGCGTCAGCCCGACCGGGAACGCGAATTTCGAGGTGGCGGGGAACTGGGCCACCGGGATGAGCTCCCACAGGTTCATCAGCCAGATGAAGAAGAACAGCGACACGATGAACGGCAGGTACCGGTCTCCCTTGCTCCCCAGCTGGGGCCGCAGGATCTGGTCGCGAACGGCAATGATGCCCAGTTCGCCGACGTTCTGGATGCCCCGCGGAACCAGCTTCGGGCTGCGGAAGGCCAGCCAGAAGACGACCAGCACGATCGCGGCGGACAGCACCATGAGCAGGATCGGCTTCGTGAACTGGATCGGGCCGATCGTGAAGAGCGGCTTGAAGTAGAAGTTCGCGATCGACGGGGCGTGAAACCCACATGAGGGCTCGGACTGGAAGTGGCAGCCGCCGGCCGTCGTCACGACGCGCAGGTCACTCACTTGGGGGCTCCTTCAGCCACGCCCGGCGTCGCAGGCCTGCAAGCGGCGAGCGGCGGGCTCGCCGTCACTGACGGGTGAAGCGGAAGATGATCAGCGCCAGCGAGAGGCCAATGCCCAGCACGACGCCGACTCCGGTCAGGGCCTCGATGTGGGTCCACCGCCCGACCAGCCAGCCGATGCCGCCGTACAGCAGCATCCCGCCGATCAGATAGCTCACGATCGACCAGCCGGTCCCCTCCCGGGGCATGGGTGGTTCGTTCCTCCCGCCGGAGGCCGGCTTCGCAGCGCTCATCTGTTCCCCGCCATGACCCCGGTGGCGCAGCCCTCCCCGTGGGCCGCGTCACGCCGTCCACAATCTGAGTGCGTCCCACAGGTCACCGTTCCCCGTCCGGCTCGACGTACAGCGCTTTCAGCCGCATGGACCACATCACCTGCGCTCCGGTGTAGGTGAGGATGCAAACCAGTGCGGTCAGGCCGAAAGCCTTGGGGTTGAAGGCGGTGGTGTCCTCGAACGCGCCCACAAAGGCCAGCAGGAGCACAATCTTGACGATGAATGTGCCGAGCGCGGCCGCCATCATCGCCTGAGGGCTGATCCGCGCCGCGCGACTCACCACGATGATGCTGATCCCGAAGAACAGCGCGACTACGACCACCCCGATCGCGGCGCCAATCAAGCCCTTGCCGCCTGCTATCACGGCCGCAAGCACGATCGCGATTGCCGCGGCGATCGCTGCCGTTGCAGCCGATCGCCGGGCGATCTGGGCATACTGCGCCACCATTAAAAAGGCTCCGGTAGAACTCGTCCGAAACTTCCTGACCCCCGCGGACCTACCGATGCCCAGGTGGCACCATGCCGCGTCGCCCCTGGGCGCCGCGGCCGCGTCGCCAGGTGAGCGCAACGTATCACGGATCCCTCACTCACCTTCGAGTGGGTGCTCGTGAAAGATATCACAAGCTCTCAGGCGATGGTCTCACCAGGCCATCTACCGTGACGAAAGCACCCGACGACACCAAGGCCTCCCCGCCCGCGGCGGGCGTCGGGCCGGCGAGGCCCTAGACGGCGCGCGACGCCGGGTCCGCCGTATGTCTGGGTCCGGGTCCGGAGTCCGGGTACCGGCCGGGCCCGCCGAAAACGGCGGTCTGGCCAGGCTGGCCGTCCCCGGCGGGCAGGGTCGGCTGGGGCAGCGACTGAGGCGCTGACGGCTGAGGCAGCGACGGCTGAGGCAGCGACGACTGAGGCAGCGACGACTGAGGCACGGTTGCAGGAGGCACGGGCGCAGGGGGCGCGGCTGGCGGGGCCA
>JASHQP010000664.1 GCA_030039095.1 Streptosporangiaceae bacterium | reverse complement strand
GGCCGCCGGGCTGTGCCTGTGGACCACGTCGTTCGCGGGCTATCACCACGCCGGCCTGGCCTGGGCGTACCTGCTGATCGTCGTAGCGATCGCCGCGACCGCGACCATCAGCGGCGGGCGCGGCGTCCGCGCGACGTTCATGGTTCCAGCCCGCTGAGAGCAGTCCGGCCGCGTGGCTGCTCCGCCGCCGGGACGCCTGAATGGCTCGCGGCTGGCCCCGGGCTCACTGGCCTGTTCATGCGCCGCGGAGCCGGAGCAGAACTCCGCCGGCGAGCAGCGCGGCAGCGGCCCACGCGGAGAGGACACCAAGGCCGGCCCAGGGGCCGATGGGCAGGGTTCGCAGGCCGACAGTGGCCTGGACCGCAAGCCCCGCGGTCATCGGCGCGATCTGCTGGAGGTGGCGTGCCGTGCTCGAGTTGCCGAGTATTGCGGCGACGATCGGAACGACGTACAGCAGGCCGAGGACGGCACCGATGGCGACGGCGGTGTCCCGCACGATCGCCGCGGCGCCGAGGCTGAGCAGCGTCCAGGCCGGCCTGGCCGATCACCTCGTCCACGCGCGAAGTGGGCAGGCCCTGGGAGCGGGCCAGCCACAGCAGGTGGTTGCGTGCGCTGCGCCCGGGCTGCAGTGCGGCGGCGTCCAGCAGCGACCCGACCACAGTCAGCGGGTACGGCAGCGACCGGTACGGCCGTCCCCCGACCAGCGCACTGCCTCGTCGGGCGCGTCCAGGCCGAGGATGACCCGCATCGTCGTCGACTTGCCCGCGCCGTTGGGGCCGATGAATCCGGTCACCTGGCCCGGCCCGACCGTAAACGACATGCCGTCCAGCGCCTGCACCGGCCCGAACCGCTTGCGCAGCCCGCTCACTTCTATGGTTGCTCCGCTCATCTGGCCGCCTTCTCCGCTCGGTGATGTTCCGCGTCGAAGGTGGTTGTACGCGGGCGCCGGTATCAGCCCGGTGTTACCGCCTGAAACCGGGCTGATACCGCTGGCCTGGCATCCTCGGAGCATGAGAGTGCTGGTCGCTGAGGATGTCGAGGACCTGGCCACCGCGATCGCGGCCGGGCTGCGGCGTGAGGGCATGGCGGTCGACGTGGTGCTGGACGGTGACGCGGCCCTGGACCACGTGGCCGTCACCCCCTACGACGTGGTGGTGCTCGACCGCGACCTGCCCGGTACCCACGGCGACGAGGTGTGCCGGCAGCTCGCCGGGCAGCCGGGCAGCCGGGTGCTGATGCTGACCGCGGCCAGTACGGTCCGGGACCGGGTCGAGGGCCTGGGGCTCGGGGCCGACGACTACCTGCCCAAGCCATTTGACTTCGCCGAGCTCGTCGCGCGCATCCGTGCCATCGGCCGCCGCCCCGCCACCTCACTGCCCCCGGTGCTGGGGCACGGCGATCTGGCCCTCGACCCCGGCCGCCGGGTCGCGTTCCGTGCTGGACGGCGCCTGGAGCTCAGCCCAAAGGAGTTCGGGCTGCTGGAGTACCTGCTCGGGGCCGGAGACCGGGTCGTCTCCGCCGAGGAACTGCTCGATGGAGTCTGGGACGAGGCGGCCGACCCGTTCACCACCGCGGTCAAGCAGACCATGCGCCGGCTCCGGGCCAAGCTCGGCGACCCGCCCGTCATCCGCACCGTGCGCGAGGGCGGCTACCAGATCGGAGAGCTGTGATGCGCATCCCCCACCCAGCGGGCCTAGCGTTCCGCCTGCCCCGGCGCACACTGCGGGCGCAGCTCGCCTTGCTGTACGCCGCGGTGTTCGGCCTCTCCTGCGTCGCCGTCGGCTCGCTCGCGGTGATCTTCAAGCCCAACTTCCTGATCCGGACCAATTGCGGGTCAGCCTCGTCCTCCCTGAACAGCCAGCACTCCTGCGGCCAGGGCACCGGCCTGTCGTTCGTGGACACCATCAGCCACGACGCCAAGCAGAACGTGGCCGGCCTGGTCTTCGTCGTGATCATGGCGATCCTCGCTGTGGGAGTCGGGTGGCTGATCGCCGGGCGCGTCCTGCGGCCGTTGCGCACGATCACCGCGACCGCCCGCGACATCTCGGCCCGGAACCTGAGCCAGCGTCTCGCCGTTGACGGCCCCGACGACGAATTCCGGCGGCTGGGCCAGACGCTCGACGGCCTGTTCGGACGGCTCGAGGCATCGTTCGAGGCGCAGCGGCACTTCGTCGCGAACGCCTCACACGAACTGCGCACCCCGCTTACCGCCGAGAAGACCGTGCTTCAGGTCGCGCTCGCCGACCCGGCCGCCAGCACCGCCACCCTGCGGTCCGCCTGCACGACGGCACTGCAATGGACCGAGCAGCAGGAACACCTCATCGACGCGCTGCTCACGCTGGCCAGCAGCCAGCGCGGAATTGAGCGCTGGGAGCCGTTCGACCTCGCCGACATCGCCCGGGACGCCGTCCTGTACCACCACGGGGAGGCCGAGCGCCGCGGCATCCGCGTCGACGCTGCGCTGTCAGCCGCACCGGCCACCGGCGACCCGGCCCTGGCCGAGAGCCTGATCACGAACCTGGTCGGCAACGCCATCCGGCATAACGTCGACGGGGGCTGGGTCGAGGTCTCAACCGCGATCACCGACGGCCGCGCCGACGCAGCGGTCGCCAACTCCGGGCCGCTCGTCTCGCCCGGCGAGGTGCACCGTCTCTTCCAGCCGTTCCAGCGCACTGGCACCCAGCGAACCGGAACCGCCGCCGGACACGGGCTCGGCCTGGCCATTGTGAGCGCGATCGCCGGTGTTCACGGCGCCGAACTCGACGTCAGCGCCAGGCCGGAGGGCGGCCTTCGCATCACGGTGAGCTTTCCATGATCCGGTTTTCCCAGGACCAGGCGGCGAGCTCTACCCGGTTGCGGATCTCCAGCTTGTCCTGGATCCGGGTGACGTGAGTCTTGATCCTGCCGAGCGAGATGAACAGCTCGGCCGCGATCTCGGTGCTGATCGTGATCAGCGTGGTCAGCGGCGCGGTCATCGCCGGCACCAGGCGCCTCGGCGTGCTGAAGTCCATCGGGTTCACCCCGGCGCAGGTTGCCGCGTCGTACGTGCTGCTTTCCGCGGTCCCCGCACTGGCCGGGTGCCTCGCCACGCCGTGGTCTCGGTGCTGGCCGCACAGCCGGGAACGCTGCACTACGTCTCCGAGACCGGCACCTCGGCCGGCTCGGCGTACCCGCTCTACTCCGGCGGGCATCGCGAGATCGTGGGCGGCTACTTCACGAAGTACCAGTTCTCCGGGTTGATGCTGAGCGTCGCGCTCTGCGGAAGGGCACCCTTCAGGTTGTCCGCGATCTCGGTGAGCTGGGCGGCGGCGTCCGGTGCCCAGATCTCGGGAAGCTGCGTGGCCAGGTAGTTCTGCCAGGTGTACATGTACTGCAGGTTGCTGCTGGTCAGCGTCTTCTCGATCATCGCGTCGTTGGTCTGGTCGCAGTACCCGCCGATGTCGGCGACGGCGTTGCACAGGAACAGCGTGTCGCCGGTCGGCAGGAAGTCCGGCGAGAACGTCCAGCCGTTGCCGTAGTAGGCCATGTCCCAGTTGCACGGGATGTGGCCGACGACGCAGTTGCCGCCCGCGCCGACCTCGCTGGCCGGCTTCGGCTCCACGTTCAGCTTGATGCCGACCTGCGCCGCGTTCGACTGCAGCTGCGTCATCATCGACGTGATCCAGGCGACCCCGCTCGCGTACGGGAAGACGAAGCTCAGCGCCTTGCCCGCGGCGATCCCGGGCCCGCACTTGGCCGGGTCGACGCAGGTGCTGGTGCCGCCGGGGACGACCTTCCAGCCGTGGCTGGTCAGCAGCGCCTTGGCCTTGGCGATGCTGAACGGGAACGGCCCGACGCCGGAGGCGGTCTGCGCCTTGCCCTGCGCCGACAGGAACTGGGTTGCCGGAGTGCTCCCGACCGGCCCGACCGTGGGCACGCCGTAGCCGCGCAGCGGGCCGTCGATCACCGCTTTCTGGTTGGTCAGGTACGCCATCGCCTGCCGGAAGTACAGCTGCTTCAGGATCGGGGCGTTGCCGGTGCTGGCCTGCTCGTTGACCGAGTAGTAGTCGATCCCGAACGCATACAGCGGCGCCAGCGTGTAGCCGTGCAGCGGGTTGGCGCCGGTCGTCGCGCCGGCCGGCTTGTCGGGCGCGTCCTCCGGCGGCAGGTAACCATAGTCGATCTTGGTGCCGGAGGCCGGTGACTGCATGACGTTGTACTCGGCTGCGTCGGTGGTGAACGGCACCTCCTCGAACGCCGCGAGCTTCGGCTTGACCGGGCCGGAGTACTTCTTGTTCGGCACGAACGTCATGTGCCCGTCGGAACTGAACGCGCTCAGGTGCCACGGCCCGTCCACGACCTGCCAGATCGGGGACGTCGCGTACCCGGCCATGTCCTGGGCCTGCTTGTTCAGGTAGTTGTAGACGGCGGCGCAGTCGCTGACCGTCGTGTCGCAGCTGGTGGGCCCGGAGGCGGTCCGGTCCCATGCCGCCGGCATCGGCGTGATCTGGCTCAGCTCGTTGTACTGGAACCAGGTCGGCGAGTACGCCTTGTTCATCACCATGGTCAGCTCGGTGGGGCTGACCACCTTGATATCGTGCACGTCCTGCGGGAACCCGGTGCCCAGCCCCCAGTCCTGCGGCACGGCCAGCAGCATGTTCAGCCAGAACACCACGTCCGAGGCGGTCACCTGGGTCCCGTTGGACCACATGTAGTTCTTCAGCTTGACCGTGACCGTGGTGCCGTTGAAGGTCGCCGGGTAGGCCAGGCTCAGCGATGTGTTCAGCGTGGGCTTCGCCCCGGTGCCGAACCAGTACAGCGGCCGGTACATCAGCCACTGCAGGTCGAAGATGTTGGAGTTGCTGGCGTACGTGCTGTTCATGAACGGGAAGACGTAGTTCGGCGGGCTCGACGGGAACTCCGCCATCACCGCCGTGCCGCCCCTGACCGGCGTGTTCCCGGACGACGAGTTGCTGCCGGAACTGCTGCAAGCCCCCGCGACCAGGGCCAGCGCCAGCGCGCCGAGACCCGCCACGAACAGCCTGCCATGCCGCCCGAATCTGGATCTGCCCTGCCGCTTCGGGGACGAATTCATCGTCGCATCTCCTTAGCCCGGCAAGCACGTAGAAAAACGTTTGTCCTCTCCGAACGTAGGCCGGCGGCCGGGAGCCTCTCAAGAGAAACACCACCGATGCTGCGGAATCGATACCAAGCGGGCACGGCACCCGCACGGACCGATACCGAGCAGGGAGTCCGGGCACCGCCGGCCCGTGGTCAGGACCGCTGCGCGACGGTGATCGCGGCCAGCGCGCGGACGATGACCGAGGTGATCTGCTCCGGGGTGGCAGTCGGCGGGTTCCAGTAGCGCAGCTCGACGTAGCCGTCCTCATCGACGATCACCTCGCTGGCCTTCACACCCGGCCGGTCCAGCGTCGCGGTGACGTCCAGCACACCGCGCGTCTCGTTTACCCGCGTTCCTGGCAAGCGGCATGCAACGCGTCGGGCCGCCCTCCGACCAGGGCGACTCTTCCCGGGTGGAGTGGGTACAGCTTGTTTATTCTCCCGCCGTTATGCCCAGGGTTTCCGATGGAATGGCCACGGGAACTTAGCATCGCGCCCGGGTCCCCTTCGGGTCGTAGAAGGGCCGCAGCGAGGCTTGGGCCGGGATCCGCTGCGTCGCGACCTCGATCTCGTAACGGCCGGACGCAAACCACGACGGTGCCGTGCCTGGCGCTGGCGCGGTCACGTACCCGAGCGCCACGGTCCGGCCGAGGGTGTGCCCGTACGCGGCCGAGGACAGGTGGCCGACCTGTTCGCCGTCCCTGTAGATGGGCTCGTCGTGGTAGGCGAGGGTTTGCGGGTCGTCGAGGGTGAAGTGCACCAGCCGACGCCGTACTCCTTGCTCACGCTGGCGGAGCAGGGCTTCCCTGCCGATGAAGCCGCCTGGCTTGTCCCAGGCGACCGCGAAGCTGAGGCCGGCTTCCAGAGGGGTATCGCCGCCGGAGATGTCGTGGCCCCAGCTCCGGTACGCCTTCTCCGATCGCAGGGAGTCCAGGGCGTGGTAGCCGGCGTGGCGAATGCCAAGCGCCGCGCCGGCTGTGATCACAGTCTCATACACGTGGACAGCGAGGTCGGCTGGGATGAGCAGTTCCCAGCCGAGTTCGCCGACGTAGGTGATCCTGGTGGCGCGCACGAAGGCGCATCCGAGATCGATCTCCTGTGAGGTCCCGAACGGGAATGCTTCCGGTGAGAGGTCGGCGTCGGTGAGGGACTGCAGCAGCTGCCGTGAACGGGGGCCCATGACGGGAACCATGGCCATGGTGGCGCTGATGTCGGTGACGGTGGCGAAATCACCCGGGCCGATGTGCCGCTCCAGCCAGTCCCGGTCACGGGTAATGGTGGCCGGGCCGGACAGGACCAGGAACTGCTGCTCGCCGAGCCGGGTGACGGTCACGTCCGCTTCGATGCCGCCGTGCTCGTTGAGCCACTGGGTGTAGACGATGCGGCCGGGATCGACCGTCACGTTGTTCGCGCAGACGCGCTGCAGCACAGCCTCCGCGTCCCGGCCCTGGACCAGCAGCTTGCCGAAGGATGAGGTGTCGAACAGCCCCACGGCTTCCCGGACGGCCCGGTGCTCGGCCGCCGAGTGCTCGAACCAGTTCTGCCGCCCGAAGGAGTACTCGTAGGTTCTGGGGACGCCGGGGGGCGCGTACCAGTTGGCCCGCTCCCAGCCCAGCAGCTCGCCGAAGACAGCCCCGGCGGCTTCGACGCGTTCGTGCAGCGGGCTGCGGCGCAGTCCCCGGGCGCTGGTGCGCTGCTGGAAGGGCCAGTGGATCTCGTAAGCGAGGTCCAGGCTTTCGGTGACCCGCTGCTCCAGGAAGCGCCGGTTGGTCTCGTGCGGGGCGACCCGGCGGGGGTCGGCCTCGGGCAGGTCAAGCGGCGAGCGGCCATCGATGATCCAGTCGGCAAGCACGGCGCCGGCGCCGGGGCCGCTGAGGAAGCCGACGGAGTTGAAGCCCGCCGCGACGAAATAGTTATGCAGGCCCGGGACCTGACCGAGGTGGTAGAGCCCGTCGGGGGTGAAGCTTTCCGGGCCGCAGAAATGCAGCCGGATTCCTGTGCCGGCGAGGACCGGCAGGCGCTTGATCATTTTCTCGTAGAAGGGGCCGAGATGATCCCAGTCCTCGGGCAGCCTGGTGAACTCCGCGTCACCGGGGATGCCGCGGGGGGACCAGGGGTAGCTGCCTGGTTCGAAGAAGCCGACCATGAGCCCGGCGCCTTCGTTCTTGACATAGGCGTAGTCGGGTGCGCTCTTGATCGTCGGCAGTCCCCGGGGCAGGCCGGGGATGGCGTCGGTGATCACGTAGTAGTGGGCCAGCGCTTGCAGCGGGACCCTCACTCCGGCTTTTGCGCCAAATTCCCGGCCCCACATGCCGGTGGCGTTCACGACATACTCGGCCTCGACTTCGCCGTCCGGCGTTCTCACCGCCCTAACCTGTCCGCCCCGGCGGGTGACGCCGGTGGCTTTGGTGTTCTCGAAGATCTGCACGCCGAGTTGCTGGGCGCCGCGGGCCAGCGCCATGGTGGTGTCGGCCGCATTGCCGCGGCCGTCGTCGGGGTAACTGACGACTCCCGTCAGGTCCGCGACGTGCAGAGGCGGGAACAGTTCCGCGGCGTCCTCGGGGGACAGCAGTTCGGCCCGGATCCCGTTCGAGCGGGCGGCCGATGCCTGCCGACGAAGTTCCTCCCACCGTTCGTCGCTGTCGGCGAGGTGCAGGGTGCCGGTCCGCTCGAATCCCGGCGAGAATCCGGTTTCCCCTGCCAGCGACCGGAAGACCTCCAGGCTTCGCTTGACGATCTCCCGCGTGCCGAAGGTGGGCCGGGCCTGGGTGATCAGGCCCGCGGCGTGCCAGGTGGTGCCCGAGGTCAGGCGCTTGCGCTCCAGCACCACCACATCGGTCCACCCACGCTTGGCCAGGTGGTACGCGGTGCTACAGCCAACGATCCCTCCTCCCACCACGACGACCTGGGCCCGGGCGGGAATACCGTGCTCCACCGGATCAGCCGCCATCCGTCTCGGGCACTCCGGCGGTGGCCGCCCTTGGCTCTTTCCCCGCCGGCTCGGCTGCCGACCGCAGCATCCATCCGAGGCGGTGCCCAAAGATGTAGTACGCGACCGCGCACAGCAAGATCACCGGGGTGGACGCCGTTATCACGTTGTAAACGTGCACGCCGGTGCCAAAACTCTGCGCCCACGAAATGAGAGAGGTGGATCCGGCGAGCCACAGCCACAGTGCCACCCCGAGCACCCAGATCACGATCGCGCCGAGGTTGAAGCCGCCGGCGAACCAGTAGGGACCGTGCCGCCGGTACAGATCGGGGACCGATAGCCGCTCGCGGCGCAGCAGGAAGTAGTCGCCGAGCGCGATCCCCCAGTACGGGGCCTCCAGCGCGCCGACCACCGTGAGGATGTCGTTGAATTTCGCCGACAGCGTCCCCTGGTACAGGAACGGGATGGACGGGATGGCTACGAGCAGGACGAGGAGATGGTAGTTGACCTTGGGGATGGCCACCTTGAGAGCCATGACGGAGGCGTAGAACAGCATGGCGCAGTTGATGATCGTGGAGAAGACGATGATGAAGATGGCCGCGATGCCCAGGCCGGACTTGGTCGCCCACGCGCTCGGGTCCGCGGTGTTGAAGGCGAGCGCGGCCATCCCGCCGATGACGGCGAAGATGATGCTCACGACGGTCAGCCCGCCCCAGGCGCCCCAGAACGCCGCCTTCTGCGTCTTGGCGAACCGGTTCCACGAACCCATGTACGGGAACCAGGAGATGTTGTAAGCGACGGCCGCCTCGATGGCGTAGGCGAAGGTCACCGAGTGGTCGGGGTGGATCGCGTTGAGCCTGCCCCAGCTGTAGGTGGCGAGCAGCTTCCCGAGCAGCACGAACGCGAACAGGATGAGCAGCGGCACCGCCCACTTGACCAGGCGGAAGACGGTCTTCGGGCTGATATACAGCATGATTACCGGGATGACGATTCCGCAGATGAGCGCGAAAAGGGTGAACCAGTTCGCGCCGAATCGGGTGGAGAAATCGCCCGACTTGGTGAGTTCCTTGACGGCGGAAATGCCGGAGTTGCCGGCGATCTGGGCCAGGATCCCGATCCAGCCGAAGTTGATCACGACAAGAAGAACAACCCCGATATAGGAACCGTAGGTGCCAAACGTCGACCGCATGCCGACGTACTCATCTACGCCGTAGCGCGCGCTGCGCAGCCCGGTGAGGGCCGGCCACAAGCACCCGAGCAGGCTCCCGACACAGGTCGCGACGATCAGGCCGGTGACCCCCAGGGCATTCGCGTAGTAACCGCCGAGGAGGAACGTGGTGAGCAGGACGTTGCCGCCAGCCCACAGCCAGAACATCAGCAGTGACCCTGCGTACCGGTCGGCGCGGGGAAGCGGCAGGACGTCCTGGCCATAGCGGGAAGATCTCGGCGGGACGCTGTCGACAGAAGCAGATGCCACGGTGGCCTCCCTCAGTGTCCGCTCGCGGCCCAGCAGATCGCCGCGATGATCGCGACCATGAGCGATCCGAGGGTCCACCAAAGCAAGTCCCTCTGGGAGACGAGGCCTTCGCTGCCCGGCTCCTCCAGCACAGATTCCAGCTCCGCCGGGTTCACGAGCATGTCGTCGGCGGGGATAGCGTGCAGCGCGTCCAGCTGGCTGGCCGGTAGCTGCAGTCCGTCGTTTCCCAAGGCGGCCTCCTACCCGATGTCGAACACGATCTGCTTCGTCTCGGTAAGGGCGTCCAGCATCCAGGAGGAAAGCTCACGCCCGGTGCCGGACTTTCCGCGGCCACCGAACGGTGCCAGCTGGTCCCAGTAGTTGGTGGTCTCGTTCACCATCACCGTGCCGTGATTCAGCGATTCCGCATAACGCCAGGCCATCCGCAAGTCATTGGTGAAGACCGCGGCGGTCAGCCCGTAGCCGGTCGCGTTGGCGATCGTGATCGCCTCGTCATCGGTGCCGAACGGCATGATCGGTGCCACGGGACCGAAGGTCTCCTCGCGGGCGATCAGCATCTCCGGCGTGACCCGGTCCAGTACGGTGGGCGCGAAGTACAGGCCGTTCGTGGTGCCACCTAGCACGATCTTGGCTCCGCTGGCGACCGCATCGTCGACGTGTTCACGGGTCCGCGCCAGGACACCGGCATTGCACAGTGGACCCATGTCGGTCGTTTCGTCGAGTGGGTCTCCGACCCGCAGTCGGCCGGCCCGGTCGGTGAGGTGGCCGATGAAGTCCTCGCGCACCGAGTCGTGGACCAGCAGCCGCTCAGCTGCGGTACAGCACTGGCCAGCCAGGTAATAGCAGCCAAGGATGGCGGCGTCGGCGGCGCGCTCGAGGTCAGCATCAGCACGCACGATGAGGGGGCCGTTCCCGCCTAGCTCGAGCACCCGTTTCTTCAGCCCGATGGACGAGGCGATCGCCTCGCCGGTCTTGGTGGAGCCGGTGAAGACGACGGCGCTGACGCCGGAATGCGCCACCACCGCGTGACCGACCTCTGCCTCGCCGGTGACCATGTTCACGGTGCCCGGAGGGAAGCCGGCGTCGTGGAACACCTCGGCGAGCATCGCGGATGAAAGCGGTGCGTGCTCGCTGGGTTTCCATATAACCGTGTCGCCGATCGCGAGCGCATAGCAGATGGCGATGGCAGCGATGTCGACCGGGAAGTTCCAGGGCGTCACCACCGCTACCACCCCGGCTGGCTCTTGCGTGACGACAATCCGCTTACCTGCGGTCCGCTCTTGGGTTGACGGCAGCACCTGGCCCCGGTAGCGCAGCACGTCCTCCGCAGCGCGGCGAAAGTGCTCGCATGCGTACTCGACCATCTCCTCCCGGGATTCACGGATGGTCTTGCCCATCTCCTGGGAGATCTGGCGCGCAATCGCCTCGTTCCGCTCCTTGCACAGCTCATAGGCGCGGTAAAGCAGATCCACACGCTTCACCAGCGGGGTCTGCTTCCACGTGGGAAAGGCCGCCTGCGCCGCCCGGGCCGCCCGGTCCACATCATCAGCGCTGCAGCGGGTCACCGTTCCGACGACCTCGCCCGAATGCGGGGAGCGGACCTCGATCGTGCCGTCACCACCATCGACCCACACGCCGCCGATGAACGCCTGCCTGTGCGTATCGACCGTAGTCATCTGCCTCTCTCCCTCCGGAGCGAAGCCATCTCGCCACGACTGATCGCGGGCCTTTGCGGGCACACTGCCCGCTGTGCCCCGCCAGCCTAAAGATCATCGTTTGTGCTGGTCAATTGGCAATCGACACAACGAGATGGTTGGCTGATGTGCACTTGCACAAACAGAACCTTGGCCGGGACAATGAAGCCACAGCGATGCAGCCCGCCTGAGTGACCAGCCGGTGTCCGCCGGAGCGGCGGCTGCGCGGATGCCCTGAGCACGGAGAGAGCCGTGGGATTCACAATCGGCGACCTGGTCAGCGTGCCCCATCTGGGCATCACAGTGCTGGCAGGCTCCTCCGGCCTGGAGCGCGATGTCGAGTGGGCACATGTGTGCGAGCTGAAGGACCCCACGCCATGGATCGATGGGCCCGGGCTCATCCTGACCACCGGCCTGGCGATCCCGCGCACCGCGGCGCGACAGTGCGCTTACCTGGAGCGAATCGTCAGCCACGGCATAGCGGGGGTCGCGATAGCGAACGGGATGTCCGCTCCACCTCTAACCCCGCAGATGCTGGCCACGGCGGACTCGCTGAACCTGCCGGTCCTCGAAGTCGCCTACGAGGTCCCCTACCTCGCCATCACCAGCCTGGTCACTGCCGCCAACCGCGAGCAATCCGAGCGTCGCCTGCTCTCCTACCTGCGAATCTTCGACACCCTCCGGCTCGCCACCAGTCACGGCCTCGGCCCGCCACAGCTCTTCGCGCGCCTCTCGGAAACCTCTGGGTACCGCCTGCACCTGTGCTCTCCCACCGGCCGGCCGCTGATCCGCGGAATCCCAGGCGCCCCCCAGGGATGGATAGCGCCACCCACGTCAGGAACCGACCCATCGCCCGGCGACCGCGGCCGCGTGTCAGTGCCCATCCCACTCCGCGGCCGCATCGCTGGCTACCTTGTCGCGGCCGAGCAACCAGGGCGCGAGCCACTGGGCATGCTCGCCGTGCGGCACATAGCCACCATCGCGGCCCTCGAACTGTCGAACCTGCAACGCGAACGAGAGGCACTGCGCCGGGAAGGCGCCGAGACACTCGGCGAGATGCTCAGCGGAATGCTCGACCGGGACGCTATCCGGACACGGCTCCGGCTGGCCGATCTCGACCCCGGCCGCCCCCTCATTCTTGCCGCCGTGTCCAACGGCCTCGGCCCCGACGAAGCACTGCACGAGCGGCTGATCGAGGCCGACATCCCCCACTTCATCCTGCAGCAACGCGAACTGTACGTCCTGCTCCAGCAACCGGCCAGTGACCTCGGATTCCTGGCTGCTACCCCGCGCTCACACGTCGGTGTCAGCCGGCCATTCCGCGCCAGGAAGTCCCTGGCTGTCCCCCGCCGCGAGGCCCTGTGGGCGCTCCGCTACGCGCGTTCCCAGCGGCGGTCGCTGGTGGACTTCTCAGCAATGCAGCGCTCGGCGACCTGGCTACCCGCCGACCCCCGAGCCCTAACCGGGATCGTCGACGAAATCATCGGGCCCCTCGCCCGGCACGACAACAGGCACGGCACGAACCTGCTCGAGTCCGCCCGGGTGTTTCTCGAGCTAGACGGCAACGTCACGGCGACCGCGCGCCAACTCGACGTACACCGCAACACCGTCATCCACCGGATGGCGCAGGTGGAGGAACTCACCGGCAGACACCCGCGCCGCTTCCAGGACATGGCAGAGTTGTGGCTCGCCATCAGCGCCAGCGAAATACTCAGCTCTGGTCAGACAGCTCACAGTGGCGAGCAACACCGCGGGGCCGTCGAAGATCGCCGAGCCCGCGCACTGAGTGACCCAGACGCCAGTCCATCATGATCGTCCACGGAGCCGAAATTGGCTGGGATCAGCCCGGTCAATCTGCCTACGATCGGGCGCATGCCGAGCTATGAGCCAGTTGACCTGTCCGCTGTCTGCAACGCCGGTGTGGAGGCCCTTGGCGATGAGCCGGGCGATGTTCCGCTCGGGAGAGTGGACCTGCGCGGCCTGCCGTTCCTGATCGGGTCCGAGGCACAATCTGCGGAGCGGTGCTTTCTGCTGCCCACCGCGCCGACGCCGGTGGGGATCGGCCGGCTTGCGCCGCGGGTGATCGTCGCGCACCGGCTGCTCGAGCCGGGCGCACCAGGCGGCCACGCTGTCGGGCAGACCGTCGCGGAGTACGCGTTTCACCTGGCCGGCGGCGAGGTCGTGGTCGCGCCCATCCGGGAGCGGTTCGAGATTCAGGTGGTGCCGCCCGGGTGGGGGCGCCTGCCGTTCCTGGCCGTCACCGACACCAGCGACCACAAGATGGCGCGCTTCGAGGGCAAGTGGGCCGACTCCGGGGCCCGCCTGGCAGAGCACGACCTGGGATGGCCCGCCGCGTATTTCCTGTGGTGCTGGGAGAATCCTCATCCGGACCGGGCGGTCGAGCGGATCGAGTTCATTCCGCGCGGCACGCGGTTCATCGTGGCGGGCGTTACGATCAGCGACGTTGATGAGTATCCGTTCGTCCGCGAGCCGGGGCGGCCGGTGCGCATCGTGCCGAAGGACGGGCGGGACGGCGTCTTCGATGTCGACGTGGACCGGGGTACCGCGACATATCCGCAGCCGCTGGCTGGCGAGGACGACCGCGGCGGCTGGGGAGCGGCCGACGGAACGGCCGCGTACACGTCGATCGCCGCGCTGCCGTCGGCGACCGTGACGGTCCGGCAGGGCGGCGCCGAGCTCGGCCAGCTGCGCTGGGCCGACGTGGAACGCGACGGGCGGGCGGAGGCTGGCCAGGTCTCGCTCGAGCTGGTCGAAGGCGGCCGCAACTGGGTGCATGTCAGCGTCGTCGACGACGCGACAGGGCGGCCGGTGCCGTGCCGGGTCCACTTCCGCTCGGCCGCGGGGATTCCGTACCAGCCGCACGGCCACCACAATCACGTGACGCAGAATCTCGGCAGCTGGCATTACGACGTCGGCGGTGACGTGCGGCTGAGCCAGCGCAGCTACGCGTACATCGACGGCACCTGCCAGGGATGGCTGCCGCGCGGCGACGTCGTCGTGGACGTCGCGCGCGGGTTCGAGTACGAACCGCTCCGGCAGACCATGCGGATCGAGCCGGGTCAGCGGGACCTGACGCTGCGGATCAGGCGCGTTGCCGACCTGGCCTCGGACGGGTGGTTCTCCGGCGACTCGCACGTCCACTTCCTGTCCACCCCGGGCGCTCAGCTCGAGCAGCGGGGTGAAGATCTGCATGTCGTCAATCTGCTGCAGACGCAGTGGGGCGCGCTGTTCACCAACACCGAGGATTTCCGCGGCCGGCCTGCCGTCATCGACGGCGGCGGCTACGTGACTTACGTGGGGCAGGAGAACCGGCAGCACATGCTCGGCCACATGCTCCTGTGGGGCCTGAAGGAGCCGGTCATGCCGTGGTGCAGCGACGGCCCCGACGAGGCCGAGCTCGGCGGCGCGCTGGACGCGACGATGAGCGACTGGGCCGACCGGACCCACGCCCAGGGCGGCACCGTCGTCGCCGCGCATTTCCCGGATCCGAACGGCGAGCCCGCCGTCCTGGTCGCGACCGGCCGCGCCGACGCCGTCGAGATACTGAACCAGACCGACGACCGGCTGCTCGAGTACTACCGGTACCTGAACAGCGGCTACCGGCTGCCGCTCGTCGGTGGCACGGACAAGATGTCGAGTGCCGTCCCGGTCGGGCTGTACCGCACGTACGCCCGGCTGGACGAGGAGTTCAGCTATGAGGCCTGGTGCCGGGCTGTGCGGTCGGGCCGCACGTTCCTTTCCGGCGGGCCGCTGGTGACGCTCTCGGTCGACGGGCGCGAGCCAGGCTCGACCGTGCAGCTGTCCGGACCCGGAACGGTCAGCGTGCGTGCCACGGTGCGCAGCATCTTCCCGCTCCGCTCGCTCGAGGTCGTGCGCAACGGCGAGGTCGTTGCGAGGGCCGACGCCAGCGGCGGGCGGCAGGCCGAGATCAGCGAGGAACTGCGGATCGGCCGCAACTCGTGGATCGCCTGCCGGGCGTTCGGCGTCGACTGCCACCTCGACGAATGGGGCCGGCGCGTCTTCGCGCACACCTCGCCGGTCTACGTCGCCTGCGGCGGTGACTGGGCGATGTCCGACCGCGAAGGCATCCGCTACATCCGGACGCTTGTCGAGGGTGCCCGCGAATACGTGCGGCACACCGCGGTCCGCAGATCCGACCAGCTCACGACGCACCATCACGGCGAGGCCGATCATCTCGCCTGGCTGGAGCGGCCGTTCACCGAAGCCCTGCGCGCGCTGGACGAACGCGACCGCAGCTGATGTCGCGGGTGGGTCTACGCTGCGCGCGTGACGGTTCGCCTGCAGACAGCGTGGGCTGATCTGCCGCGATGGGCCCGATGGGTTCTCGCGGTGTACCTCATCGGCTTCGCCGGCGGGAGGGCATCTGGCTGGCCGCCGCGGTGATGGCGCTCGACGTCACCGCGAACTGGCTCGGGAACTGGGCTCGCATCCGCCATGACTGGGAGTCGAACGTGCCCTGGCTCATCACGCTCTTCGGCGTGCTCGTTCTCGCGACGGCGCTGCCGTTGCTTCGCGTCATGAAGGGCTCACATCGCCGGATCCACTAGAGCGCCTCGCTGACACCCGCCAATTGTGCGCTGGCCGGGCTCGCGCGATCAGGCGCTCCTCCTCGGTGAGGCCACCCCAGATCCCGTGCGCCTGGCCGGTGCGCAGGGCAAATGCCAGGCAGGACGGCCGGACCGGGCAGCCAGCGCAGACGGCTTTGGCCTGCTCGGCCTGGTCCAGCGACCTTCCGGATCCCGACACCGGAAAGAACAGGTCAGGGTCGGTGTCCTGGCACGCCGCCGCTGACCGCCAGTCCTCCCCGCGCGGCAGGCCGGTCCACGGCTGGCTGAGGTCTCCGGTCAGCAGGGCGGTTCCCACGGTCAGCTCTTAACCGGATTGATTGCTGGCATCGCCATCTCATCCTTCGTCACCCACGTCAGCCTTTCGTCTCCCCCGCATCTCATTCCCACTGCAGTGTCGTGCGCACCAGGGTGAATGCGGATCACACGGTTTGGGTGATTCTGAACGTCCCAGGTCACAGCCGGTATGCGGCCCCCGGGGTCCCGCGGGGCACTCACGGGCGCGATAGACCGATTCAGTGCACAAATACTGACTTGTGCGAGGAACCCGCGTGCGACGGCGGCGATGGGGTCCTCCCCGGCGACGAAAGGGCCGCCGGGGCCTATGGTGGGGTGTCGACGAACCCGATGGCCAAGCCCGCCCGGCAGCGGGAGAACCTGCACCTCCGCGCCGTGCACCCCCATCGCCCGATCGAGCGCGATCCCGCCTGACAACCAAAGGAGTCTGCGATGGACCTGCGCGGGCGCAGCCTGCTCGAGGACGGGGTCTTCGGGTCGCCCGCCTCGGTCGTGTTCGACGAGGCGGCGAGCCGGATGCCCACGATCAAGGCCCTGATGGTGGAAACGCTCGGCCCGCGGTCATGAGAATCGTCGCGGCGCTGGGCGGCAACGCCCTGCTGGAGCGGGGCGAGAAACCCGACGAGGACATCCAGGAACACCACGTCCGGCAGGCCGTGGCCGCGCTCGCGCCGCTGGCCCGGGCGCAGGACCTCGTCGTGACGCACGGCAACGGGCCCCAGGTCGGCATGCTGGCCCTGGAGAGCGCGAGCGATCCCGCGCTGACCCGGCCGTACTCGCTGGACGCACTCGGTGCGCAGACCCAGGGGATGATCGGGTACTGGCTGGCCCGGGCGCTGCACGGCGCGGCGCCCGGCAAGCCCGCCGGGTGCCTGGTCGGCCAGACCAGGGTCGACCCGGACGATCCCGCCTTCGCCCATCCCACGAAGTTCGTCGGCCCGGTGTATGAGGAAAAGCAGGCCAAGGGCCTGGCCGCCGAGCGGGGATGGGCGGTGGCCCGCGACGGCGACGCATGGCGCCGGGTCGTGCCCTCCCCGGAGCCGCTCGAGCTGGTGGAACTGCCGCTCATCCGGCAGCTGGTGGACTGCGGCGCGGTGGTCGTGTGCGCAGGCGGGGGCGGCATCCCCGTGGTGGCGGACGCCTCGGGCGCGCTGCGCGGCGTCGAAGCCGTCGTGGACAAGGACCTGACCGCGGCGCTGCTGGCCGAGGCCGTGGACGCCGACGCGCTGCTGCTGCTGACCGACGTCGATGCCGTGATCGACGGCTTCGGCACCCCGGACGCCCGCCCCATCTGTCATGCCACTCCTGTGGAACTACGGCCCCGGTCGTTCGCCGCCGGCTCGATGGGCCCGAAGGTCGAGGCGGCCTGCCGGTTCGTGGAGGCCACCGGCAAGGTGGCCGCGATCGGCCGTCTCGACGCCGCCGAGGCGCTGCTGCGCGGCGAGGCCGGCACGACCGTGTCGGCCACCTGATCTCGTAGATCCACGCGCCTGGCTGACCATCCTCGACGGTGTATCCGCAGTCCAGGATCGCAGCCGGGTCCCCTTGGGTGTAACGCAAGAGGGCATACCAGGCCGTGCCCGGATGACCCACGTTAGGGTCGGCGTACATGTCTAATCTTGCGAGATCCGCATCGGTGGGGTCCGGCGCGCCGGCACCGACGATCTCGAGGCCCGTGATCGCCTCCCGCAGCGCGGCGGGGTCCCTGCAGGCCAGCCGAATCCAGTGCAGAACATTGATGCCAATGCCGGAGGGCATGCTGTCGGAGTGGTTGTAGGACTCCTTGGTCCGGCCGTCGGCCACGAACCTGATGTACCCGCTCGTTGACACCGGATGGCCCCTGATTGTCGTGAGCGGCCCTCGCCTGCCGCTTTGGGCCGTCCCCGATGAATGATGGCACTTCCCGCCGTCATATCGGATAGGCGATGAGAGGAGGCGATGCCCATGGACCTCAACGGGCGGGTACAGGTCTCGGTCTCCCGGTCGATCGCGGCACCGGCGTCCGAGATCTTCCGGATCCTGGCCGATCCCGCGAACCACCCGGCGCTGGACGGCTCGGGCATGCTGCGCGCAACCTCCGGCCAGGCGGTGCCCAGCCGGGTGGACGACACGTTCACGATGGCGATGTACCTGCCCGAGCTCGGTGATTACCTGATGCTCAACCGGGTCATCGCCTTCGAGCAGGACCGGCGGATCGCCTGGGAGCCGACGCCCGGTGACGCGGTCGCCTCGCGAAACGCCGGGCTGCCGATCGGCGCGTCGCAGGGATACATCTGGGGCTTCCTGCTCCAGCCCGACGGTGACACGACGATCGTCACCGAGGTCTTCGACTGCACCGAAGCCAGCCAGAGCATCCGCGACGCCGTCGAGGACGGGCAGACCTGGGTCCCGGCCATGCACGCGACGCTTGACCGGCTCGCCGTCATCGTGGAGCAGCCGTGACCGGGCAGATGCGCGATGGGCTTGCCAGACGCAGGCTCCCGTGGCTGCGACGTGGGGGCCGAAGGCGCCATGGGGCCGTTCACGGAGTTGCGCCACAATGACTCAATGGATTTGCACCTGACGGGAAAAGTCGTGCTGATCACCGGCGGGACCGACGGGCTCGGGGCGGCGCTCGCGGATCGGCTCATCGAGGAAGGGGCCCGGGTTGCGGTCTGCGGGCGGGATCCCGATCGGCTGGCCGCCACCGAGCAGCGGCTGCGAGGCGCCGGGGGCGATGCACTCGCGGTGCAGGTCGACGTCACCAACCTTGCTGACCTTCAACGGTTCGTCGATGCGGCTGTCGCCCGGTGGGGCCGCCTCGACGGCCTGGTGAACAACGCGGGCAAGAGTGCCGCGGGGCGGATCGATCAGGTCTCCGACGACGAGTGGACTGCCGATCTCAACCTCAAGGTTCTTGCCGCGGCGCGCTTGACCCGCCTGGCGGTGCGGCACCTGATCGCGGCCGGGGGTGGCGCGATCGTCAATGTGCTCAACGTGGGCGCCAAGGCCGCCGGTGCCTCGTCGCTGCCGACGACGGCCTCCCGTGCGGCCGGCCTGGCCATCACGAAGGCGGCATCCAAGGATCTCGGCGGACTCGGCATCCGGGTCAACGCCGTGCTCATCGGCCTGGTGGAAAGTGGCCAGTGGCGGCGGCGCGCAGAAGCCGCTGGCCAGTGCGAGGACGAGTTCTACCGCCAGATGGCCCAGAACACCAGCATCCCGCTGGGCAGGGTGGGCCGGCCGGAAGAGTTCGCCGACCTGGCGGCTTATCTCCTGTCGGATCGCTCCTCCTATGTGACGGGCTCGGCCATCAATCTCGACGGCGGAACCAGCCCGGTCCTCTAGAACGCTGCAGGCCGCATAACCTTGCGCGAGATGGAGCGGGCTCACCCGGGCGGCTGCGCAGCGGCCTGGCCGGACCGGCCTGCGGATAGCAGCGACGGAAGAGGCGAGTATGAGCGTCAGCAAGCCCGAGGTTGACTTTCCCGGCGGCGAGCCGCCGGCCGAACTGGAAATCACGGACATCTGGGAGGGTGATGGCCCCGTCGCGAACCCGGGTGACATGGTCAAGGTTCACTACGTCGGGGTCGCGTTCTCTACCGGCGAGGAATTCGACGCGAGCTGGGACCGCGGCGAGCCTCTGTCCTTCCAGCTCGGCGCCGGGCGGGTCATCGCCGGCTGGGATCAGGGTGTGCAGGGCATGAAGGTCGGCGGCCGCCGGCAGCTGGTCATTCCTCCGGGCCTGGCCTACGGGGACCGCGGCGCCGGGCGCGTGATCGCGCCGGGCGAGACCCTGATCTTTGTGTGTGACCTGGTGTCGGTCTGACCTTCCCGGGAGGGCCGCGTGCAGTGGCTGAACGAGCCGGCCCACTGGTCTGAGCAAAGCCGCCTGTTAAGGGCGCGCGGTAGATTGCCCATTATGACCGGGTTCGGGCTCGTTGCTTGGCCACCCTCTCCCCCGATCAGGACCGGGCCTCGGCTTCACGGAGCACACCAGCCTCCCGGATCCGTCCTGTACCTGCCGGTTGCCGTGCCTGGCGCGCTGCTGAGCATCGGCGACGGCCATGCCGCCCAGGGCGACGGAGAGGTGGCAGGCACCGCGATCGAGTGCGGCATGGCGACCGAGATTCAGCTCGACCTGGTCACGCAGCGGCCGGTTCCTGGAGTGCACGCGGAGACCCCGGCGGGCCAGATCACGTTCGGCTTCAGCCCGGATCTCAACGCGGCAATGGGCGATGCGCTCGACGCGATGCTGACCTGGCTGCAGGTGAGCTACGGCGTCGGCAAGGCAACGGCGCTGGCGCTGGCCAGCCCGGTGCTCGACCTGAAGGTCACGCAGGTGGCGAATCAGTCCTGGGGCGTTCATGCGCTGCTGCCGGCGG
>JASHQP010000663.1 GCA_030039095.1 Streptosporangiaceae bacterium | reverse complement strand
GGGGTGACGGCTCGCAAAAAACGAGCCAGTTGAGCTGCGATAATACAGCGGCTTGCGAGCGGCGCGCCGCGGCAAGGGTGTTTCGATTGCCTCTATGGACTTGTCAAGGTGCATGCATGGCCGCTGACCTGGGTGCGAGCGGTGCCCGGCATAACAGTCAGCACCGAGGCGCTCGCACTCAGACGATGGTCGCACTGGACGCTGGCAGTTTCTCATGGTGCCCGAGGAACAGGAACCGGGATGAATCCCCGGCGCGCCCAAGATCGATGATCATCACGCTATCTTCGGACTGCTTCATGCGTGCCTCCATGTCACCGCGCATGAGCACAGCCTCCTGGTCGGACAGGTCACAGATAAAGACGGAGTACTGAATCCGCTCACCGTAGCCTTCCATGCAGATTGCGATGTTTCGCAGCCGACGGTCCTCACGGATGTCGTAGGCAACCAGGTACCGGCGGCGGGCCACGTTGTTACCTGGTCACCAGCGGCTCGTACTGGGGCAGTTCACCGGTCAGGTGCGCCGCCAGGACGCGAGCCTGCAGTTCGACCGCTCTCCGGTAGCTGACCGTGTACCCGAACAACGGGTGGCGGATCTGCGTGGTCATCCGCCGCTCCCAGGCGCGGATCACCGCCTTGCGCCCGTCTGCGGTGAGGGTGACGGCGCCGGCCCGCACAAGGAAGTCGGACGTTCCGATCTCACGGTTGTTGATGAGAGTCAGCACGGTCGAGTCCGCCAGCAGCGGCCGGAACTCCTCTGCCAGGTCGAGCACCAGCGCAGGCCGACCGAAGCGGGGCCGGTGGAACAGCCCCACATATGGGTCGAAGCCCACTGCGAGACACGCCGCCGTGATCTCCTTGGTCAGCAAGCCGTAACAGAACGAGAGCAGGCAGTTGACGGCATCTGTCGGCGGGCGCCGGTTGCGCAACCCGGTAAAGCCGGGGCCGGGCAGCGCGCCCGCCTGGCCGACCAGGTCCGGGAACGCGTCGAAGTACAGCCGCGCGGCGGTTCCCTCGATCCCGAGCAGTTCGGCTGCGCCCTCGGCCTCGCCGGCCCGCCTCGCCAGCTCGGCGAGCTGGCCGACCGTACGGGCGGCGGAGTCTCCGCCGTTCCGGCGCAGCAGTACCCGGCAGTTCTTGATCTTCCCTGCGATCATCTGCCGCGGGACGTCGATCTGGCCGCGCGCCGCGGCGGTGACCTGCCGGATTCGCAACATCACGTTCTTGCTCGGCAGGCCGGTGGTCATGCCGAGCAGCCAGCCCCCGTAAGAGAAGTGGAACACGTCGATGTCCCGCTCAAACAGGCTGCGCATGGCCTGCGCGGTGACCTGGACGTTGCCGAAGGCCGCTACGTGCAGCACGTCGATCAGCCGGACGCTGGCCAGCAGGTCGCGGCGCTTGGACACCGTCAGCCGACCTCCATCGATGCCCACCACGGAGCCTGGCTCGGTGACGTAGAGCGGTGCCGCATCCGGATCGGACGCGATCAGCCGGCGAGGCTGGCTTTCGTTGCGTCTGGCCAGAAGGTTGGTCTCGTCCGGCAGGCAGATGCCGACCAGAGAACAGCGCGGGCACTTGGGGCTCGACTGCAGAGGCGGCGGAGGCGCCAGCCGCGCCGCCGCCGACCGCGCCTCGCCGACGATCTGAAGGGTCCGCGCGACCAGTTCGTCCGTTGGTTCGACCGGGACCCGCTGCCGGGTCTGGGCGTAGAAAATCTCACCCCGCTCACAGCGGTACCCGTGCTCGCGCAGCAGCAGTACCTGAGCACACACCTGGACGGCGTCCGCCTCCCACGGCGTCCCATCCCTGCCCGGACGGCCCTTCTTCAGGTCGACCGGGATCACCCCGCCGTCCACGCCCTCCAGCAGGTCCAGCTTGGCCACGATGCCGAGCCGCTCGCTGGCCAGCTCGACGGATCGCGCCGCCTTGACGACGCCCTCATCCGGCAGCGGCGCCGCCCCTCCCCCGGCGTCGGCACGCCGGTGCCGCCGGTCCCCCTCAGCGACATCGGCGTTCGACGCCCACAGCGAGTCGACCCACTCCAGGAAGAACAGCCGCGGGCAGTACGCGTACTCGTTCAGCATCCGCGCCGGCACCAACTCCGGCAATTCCGTGAGCATCAGCTCAGCCTTGCGTCAACCGGCACGGGGCGAGCACGCCCGCGAAGTTCCGGCCCTGAATCCGCTGACGTTCGGCACCGTACACAGCGAAGATCTTCAACGCAGCCCAGGCATCGCTATGGACTTTGGGGCCATCCAATGGCGCGAGGCACGGGTGCTCGATCAGGACCTTGACTGCCTGAAGATCCAGGGGCTCATACCACAGAGGCCAGATCATTATTTGCCGTCGACCGACGCGATACCAGAGCGTCGCCTCGATCCGATGCCCGTCACCAGCGATGCGGAGTAGCGGAATTGCCATCGTGGCAAGCCAGGTTGCCCCCGGCACGCCGCGTTCGGCTGCCTGGCCCCCCGGATCGTCAGCAGAAGAGTTGAGAACGTGATGATCAAGGTACTCGCCGGTGAAGCCGTCGACCCGCCGCCACATTGTCAGTGCGTCGCGCAGCAAAACCGGGTCGTTCCTCACCGCGTACAGCGGCTTCTCGAAGAAGGTACGCAGGTTCTGCTTGCCGCTAGGAGCGCAGAACGGTGTCATATCGGCGCGTTCCTTAGCGTCGATCGCCAGGTCCGTGAAAAGGCACGGCATCCAGTCCGATGCTGCGGTGTCGTCGATTGCGCGTATCTCATCCGACAGTTCTCGGAACGTATCGCGCGACCGGCGCATCGGGTCGCTTCCTCTACCGGCTGGAATGGGGAAGCGCGGATCGGTCCCTACAACGGCGGCCTCAGGATTCTCCGTCACCAAGCCGTAGAGCTTGTCGGCCACCTCTTCGACGGACGACAGCGGAGAGTGGAGTGCTGCGGTCCGGCTCTCGCGAGAGAACGACAGGCCGAGCGGGCTCACCCCCGCCGTGTTCAGGGTCCGCAGGAGTCCCAATGCGGCGAGGAACCCCAGCGGACTCCGTCCGTCGAGTGCTGGCATCTCAACTCTGGCCATCACATTTCTCCATTCGAGCCGAGCACCAGATATCCGCCAGCCGGACGATCGACTCCAGCAAGGCCAGGCCCCACCGGCCATACCGCTCGCAGAGCCTCGCGAAGCGGTCAGGCCCGGCCCAGTCGACCGTTTCTGCCGTGTCGAACGAGATCGTCTGACCGCCTCCGACAAGAACGCGCACCTTCTCCGGGTGCTCGTCCGCGACGGCGGGAAGCAGCGGGCGAGCGAAGCCATGATGAGCGGCAACGAGATGCACGACAAGATCGCAGTCGAGGTCGCGGCCGGATGCCTGTTCGAGCATCGCTCGTATGATGCGGGCCGACAACGCTTCGTGCCTCATCTTCGACGGGTAGCCAGAAAGATCAGCCGCGCGCCGGAAGGCTGCCCTGTCCGCTGGATCCATGCCCGACTTCGCGAGCAGATCGGTCATGGCTCGCGCGAGTAGCCGGTCGCCACCGCACAGCATCGCTTGAAATCGGAGATCTCTCTTGCCCTCGTCATGGTGCAGCGCAGCTCGCTCCACGGCCCGTCCGATACCTTCAGGCAGATTCAGGTTCTCGGCGAACTCGCGTGCCCGCCGACCGACCGCGGCCTGGTGCTCGGCCAGCGTCAGCCGCTCCCTGCCGGGTGACGCGGAGGAGCCCGCGGCGCTGTCGTCGTCGTTCCATGACGTGGTTGCCGCCGCAAACAAGCCGTATATCCGCGTACTCCCACCACCGCCCTGGTCGCCGCCGCCGAGTTCCGAGAATCGCCCATTCCGTGCCCGCGCCAGCCTGCTCAGCACCCGCTCGTGCGGCAAGCGCGGATGGCGCCAGTCCGCCGCCATGTCATGCAGCAGGCCCTGGTACCTGGTGCCGTCCACTGACTCGTTGTCAATGTCGTCCCTGACCTCAGCGATAAGGTTCTCGACCGGTTCAACGAGGTCAGGAGCAAGAACTCGCACGGCATCCGCAAAGACGGAGCCGATCCGGATCGCGGCGGTGCGGCGGCCGCGCCAGCCGGTGAAGTCGGCAACGTCCGTGACGGGCACGGCCGAATTGGGGTACCAGCCGTAGCGGTCGCAGCCACCCCGGTCCGACGGCACGATCAGCAAGTCGCCCGGGCGAAGCCGCCGCGCGGTGACCGCCTCGCCTCCCCCTGTGTCTCGGTATCGAAGCGCAGACGGCCCGTCCCCACCCTGTCTCGACGTCTCCTCTTCCTCACCAGGTGCCTGCGGCTCCAGATCGCTGGTAGTGGCCTCGGCGACCGGTTGCGTGCCCGTGGGCGCGACCGCGGCGGTGAACTGGCTGAGCCAGCGGCGCACGGCACTGACCGGAAGCTCGATCGCCTCGTCGGCGCTGGGTGGTATCCGCTGGACACTCGGCCGCCAGCTGTCCGGGTCGTTGCCTCGCAGGTCCGCACGCCATACGACCGATACCGTCGGCTCACCGGCGCCAATTCCGTGCAGATACGGGGCCACCGGGGCATCCGGATGCGGCGTAGGCGAGGTCCGCGCCCATGCGTCCAGCACCGACCGGGAGATCATCGGCACATATGGTGGCTTCGCCCCTCGCATGATTTCCTGCTGCGCACGTGGAATGCTGCTGACCAGGTCGCGGAGCGCCGCAGGCGAGACGCAAACTCCGGTGCCGAGATCACGCTCCGCGCGGCCGGGCTTGTGGTCAAGCGGGCTGGCCCAGCTGGTCAGCCAGGTCCACGTCTGCTCGGCCGCAGACCCGTACACGGGATCGGTCAGCTTGTCGGCATGCACGACGATGGCGCGAGCGGTGTCGAGATTGCCCAGCCTGTTCAGCCGACCGAGGCGTTGCACCAGGGCAGGTAGTGACGCGCTCTGAGTGACCACGCCGTCCAGATCGATGTCGGCGCCTGCCTCGATCGTCTGGGTGGCCACGACGTACATCTCGGCCTTAGGATTGCGCTTCGCGCCGGACTTGATCCTCGGCAGCCAGGCGGCCAGCAGGTATTCACGGTCCACCGGCCGGACCCTGCCGGTGAGCAGCACACACCTCTCCGGGCCGCTCGACCCCGCGCGCAAGTGCTCGAAGACTGTTCGCGCCATCTGGACGGTGTTCGCAACGACTCCGATGACCTGGCCTGGCCCGCCCAGCTGCCTCGCCCAATAGGTCAGGGCATCTGCCACAGCGGACGTGGCTGTCGCGGCGGTGGCGGTGACCTGCACTGGGTGCAGCGACTTGGGCGCGCGGAGCCGCAGGCCGGCCACCGGATGCTCCACGTCCGCGCGTGTGATGCCATGAACGTCGCCGTCACCACTGTTCGGGCTCGCGGACATGGCGACCACGATCGGTGGCCGGCCGACGCTCCCGCCGTCGATCGCCAGCACGTCCCTGAGCGTGGTGAAGAACGGCTCCGACAGGTGTGCCTCGTCGATGAGGATGAGGCTGTCCGTCCCGGCCATCGCGGCGTCGATCGGCCGGAGCCGCTCCCCGACCCCGTAGCCACGGAACAGCAGCCGACTCCCGACCTGATCCACCGTGCCGGTCACGATGGCATGCCGGTCCGGGCGCTCGAGCCAGAGCCACGACCAGTTCACCCCGCCCCTCATCCGGGTGACATCCAGGACGGATCCCATGTCGTCACCGGGTACTGCCAGGCTTGCCCGGACGCGCGCGCGGACGCTATCCCGGGGCGGGTTTTCCAGCGACTGGCGGATCTTCTCGGCTTCGTCGTGCGCCTGGTCGACAATGATCCGCCGGTCTACGACGAGGAACACTCGCCGCCGGGAATGCTCGCTTCGCAGTG
>JASHQP010000662.1 GCA_030039095.1 Streptosporangiaceae bacterium | reverse complement strand
CCCGGTCACGAAGATGCGGCCCTGGCCGGAGAGGATCACCAGGTCGGTGAGGGCGGGCCCGTACGCGGCGCCGCCGGCGGCGGGACCGAGCACCACCGAGATCTGCGGGATCCTGCCGGACGCCAGGGTCATAGCGGCAAAGACCGTGCCGACGCCGTGCAGGCTCTCCACGCCTTCGCGCAGCCGGGCGCCGCCGGAGTGCCACAGGCCGATGATGGGCGCTCCGGCCTCGGTCGCGTAGTCGTAGGCGGTGACGATCGCCGCGCAGCCCGCGGCGCCGGTTGCGCCGCCCTGCACGCGGGGGTCGCTGGCGAACGCCACGGCCAGCATCCCGCCGATGGTCCCGGTGCCGGTGAGGACACCGCTGTCGTCGGCGGGAACCAGCAGCGACAGCGAGCCGGCGTCGAACAGCGCCTCGAGCCGGGACTGCGGATCCCTGCCCAGCCGCGCGGCCGGGTGCGCCGGAGCCGGGCCGGGTGACGGAGCCAGTCCGGGTGGCTCCGTGGCCGCTGCCTGCTGCGGGGCGTCGAGCATGGGCTCAGGCGGCGGTAAAGGCGAGCGCGACGTTGTGGCCGCCGAAGCCGAACGAGTTGTTCAGCACCGCCATCGGTGCGTCGCTTCGCTGCTGGAGCTTTGTCGGCTCGGTCGCGATCTGGACGCCGGCGTTGTCGTCGGGGTCGTCCAGGTTGATCGTGGGCGGAGCAACCCGCTCACGGAGCGCGAGGATCGCGGCCACCGACTCGACGGCCCCGGCGCCGCCGAGCAGGTGACCGGTCATCGACTTGGTGGCCGAGACCACCACCCCGCCCACCGCCGGGCCGAGCGCGGTGGCGATCGCCTGGCACTCGACGACGTCGCCCGCTGGCGTGGAGGTGGCGTGCGCGTTCACGTGCGCGACCTGCTCGGCGGTGACGCGCGCGTCCTCCAGCGCACCCCGGATGGCGCGCACCACCCCGGTGGCGTCGGGGTCGGGCTGCGCGATGTGGTGGGCGTCGGACGAGTAGCCGACACCGGCCGCGACCGCGTGCACGGTCGCGCCCCGGCGTGCCGCGTGCTCGGCCGACTCGAGCACCACCATCCCGGCGCCCTCGCCGAGCACGAACCCGTCCCTGCCCCGGTCGAACGGCCGCGACGCGCGTTGCGGCTCGTCGTTGCGGGTGGACAGCGCGCGCATGGCAGCGAACGCCGCGATGTTCAGCGGGATGATCGCCGCCTCGGTGCCCCCGGCGACGACCACGTCGGCCCGGCCCGACCGGATCATCTCCATCGCGTAGCCGATCGCCTCGGCGCCGGACGCGCACGCGCTCACCGTCGTGTGCACGCCGGCCCTGGCGCCGAGTTCGATGCTGAGCCAGCCGGCCGAGCCGTTCGGCATCAGCATCGGGACCGTGAACGGCGACAGCCGTGCCCAGCCCTTCTCCCTGAGAGTGTCGTACGCGCTCAGCGTGGACGCGACGCCGCCGATGCCGCTGGACACGACCACGCCGAGCCGCTCCGGTGGCACCTCGGGCGAGCCGGCGGAGGCCCACGCCTCGCGCGCGGCGACCATCGCGAACTGCTCGCACCGGTCCATGCGGCGCGCCTTCACCCGGTCGATCAGCGTGGCCGGGTCCGCCGCGGCCCAGGCGGCGATCCTCGCGGGCAGATCCTGGGCCCAGTCCTCGGTGAGGCTGGTCACGCCGCTGCGCCCGGCCAGCAGCGATTCCCAGGTTGACGGGACGTCGGCGCCCACCGGGGTGATCGCGCCGAGCCCGGTGACCACGACCTTCGTCCGCTCAGTCATGTGTTCCTCTCTGGGCCTGCTCCGATCTCGAGCTAGGCCGCGGCCGTCCGCTTGACGTAATCGATCACGTCCTGGACGGTCTTGAGGTCCTTCAGCTGGTCGTCGGGGATCTCGACGCCGAACTTGTCCTGCGCCGCCACCGCGATCTCGACCATCGACAGCGAGTCAATGTCCAGGTCGTCGACGAACGTCTTGTCCGGGGTGACCTGGTCCGCCGGGACACCCGCCACCTCGTCGACGATCTCGGCGAGACCTTCCTGGATTTCCTGGTCGCTCATGGCCATGGGTCGCGCACTCTCCTTCGTGTTGGTATGAATCGCCCCGATGTCCGGGGCCTGGTCAGGGTACCTTGATCACCTGGCCGGCGTAGCAGATGCCAGCGCCGAAGCCGAGGACGAGAACGGGCGCGCCGGACGGGATCTCGCCGCGCTCCAGCATGCGGGACAGGGCCAGCGGGATCGAGGCCGACGAGGTGTTGCCGGCGGTCACGATGTCGTCGGCCACCAGCGCCTGCGGCGCGCCGAGCTTGCGCGCGATCGCCTCGATGATCCGCAGGTTGGCCTGGTGCGGCACGAAGGCCGCCAGCTCGGTCGGGTCGACGCCGGCGCGCTGGCAGGCTTCCTTGGCCACGGGGTGCAGGGCGGTGGTGGCCCAGCGGAACACCGCCTGGCCCTCCTGGATGATGAACCCGTTGCGGTCCGGGATGTAGATCTTGTCGGCCATGTCGCCCGCGCTGCCCCAGACCACGGGCCCGATCCCGGCCTCGTCGGGGTCGGTCACCGGGCTGACCACCACGGCGCCGGCGCCGTCGGCGAAGATGATGCATGTGGACCGGTCGGTCCAGTCGATCCACTGGGACAGCTTCTCGGCGCCGATCACCAGCACGTTGCGTGCGGTCCCGGTGCGCACCGCGTCGCTGGCGTTCGCGAGCGCGTAGCAGAACCCGGCACACGCCGCGTTCATGTCGTAGGCGCCGGGGGCGCTGATGCCGAGCCTGCGGGCCACGGTCGCCGCGGTGTTGGGGATCTGCGCCTCCGGGGTGCAGGTGGCGACGATCACCAGGTCGATGTCCTCGGCGGACAGGCCGCTGGCCGCCAGCGCCTTGCCGCCGGCGTTGACCGCCATGTCGGCGACGGTCTCGTCCGGCGCCGCGATCCGGCGGCTGGCGATGCCGACCCGGCTGCGGATCCATTCGTCGTTGGTGTCAACGGTGGCGGCGAGTTCGTCGTTGGTCACGACCCTGGCCGGCTGGTAACCGCCGAATGACAGGATTCGGGCGCCCGCTGTGCCTTCGGTCTGTCGCATCCCTGCTGCGCTCTCCTTCACTCGCTGCCTTCCGGCTGCAGCCGCACGAGCGGCTGGCCGGCGCTCACCGGGTCGCCGTCCTCGACCAGCCACTCGATGATCGTGGCCGGGAACGGCGGGGAGATCGTGTGGTTGGCGCCGCGCATCTCGACGCGGCCGAGATCGGCGCCCGAGCCGACCGTGGTTCCGGGCCCGGCCGGCGAGCCGTCCGCCGTGGCGCGGAACGTCCCGGCGAGCGGGGCGACGATCAGCCGCCAGTCCGGGGCGTGGCTGTCCTGCCCGGCGGCGTGCTCCGCGGCCAGCAGGGCCCGCGCCTGCTCCAGGTCGGCCGGCGTCTTCAGCGCCAGGGTCGCCGCTCCGGGCAGCGCGCGGCGGGCCAGCCCGGTCAGGGTGCCGGCCGGGGGCAGCTCGATCAGCGCGGTAACGCCGAGGTCCGTCATGGTCTGCATGCAGCGATCCCACCGGACCGGCGCGCTCACCTGGGTGATGATCCGCTCCAGCCACTCGGTGCCGCTGCGCACCACGCTGCCGTCGCGGTTGGACAGCAGCGCGAGTGCCGGGCTGCGCACGGTCACTCCCTCGGCGGCGGCGCGCAGCGCGTCCACGGCCGGCGCCATGTGGCTGGTGTGGAACGCGCCGGCCACCGACAGCGGGCGGAGCCTGGCGCCCGGCGGAGGGCCGGCGGCGAACGCCGCGAGCTGCTCGA
>JASHQP010000661.1 GCA_030039095.1 Streptosporangiaceae bacterium | reverse complement strand
TTCTGCGGCACGCTCGCCGTCCTGCTCGCCGAAGGCGCGAGCCTGGCCGATGCAGCGCGGATCTCGGTCGCTGCCGCCGCGCTGTCGGTGACCGCGACGGGCGCGCGCGGCCTGCTGCCCGGCCGTGGCCAGGCCGAGGCGCTGGCCGCCGGCCTGGCCGTCACGGAGGTTCCCGGCTAGGTCGGCCGCGCTCGTCCGCTACGGTTCCAGGATCTGCCGCGCTTTCCAGAGAGCCCTTCGCAGAGATTGCAATGTGCGGTCTCGGGGAATTTGCTGGAACCCGGGGACATGGAAGGGATCCGGCATGTGGCTGTGGATCTTGGTCGGCGTCGTCGTGGTCGTCGGCGCGGTCGTGGTTGTGCTGGTCCTGCGCTACATGGGGGTGCGCGGCTCCGTCGTCACCGGCGGCTGGATCGCCGAGGCGATCGACGCATACACGAAGGGCATGGCGCTGCACGAGGCGATCAGCGCGGCCACGAAGGCGGGCGCGCTGGAGGCGCCGGACGCCGGCACGCGCTGGGCCGACATCCAGCGCCGGGCCGATGGCCTTGCTCAGGAACTACAGATGCTGCAGCACGCGGCCGTCGACCCGCAGGACCGGGAGAGCGCCGCCGGTGCGCTGGGGTCGCTGCAGACGCTCCGGGCCGCGCTCGACGACCTCGGCAACTCCCCGGGAGATGCCGAGCGGGTGGCGGCGGTCCGCGACCGTGAGGCCGTGTTCGAGAAGTCGCTGCGGACGCTGCGCGCTCCCGAGCCGCACCTGTGGTGAGCGGCGCGCCGGGCTAGCTTCGGCCGTCCCCGGCCGGCTGCGCGCGGTTCGCGGCCGGTTCCGCCTCGCGGGCGAGGAACCGGAGCCGGGCCGCCCGGGCATCCCATGCATAGACGACCGCGGTGCCGGCGATGAGGTCGTGCAGTGCACGGTGCTCGCGCTGCACGAGAATGCCGGCGAAACCGAGGCCGAGCAGCAGGAAGCTGAGCGGGAACGCGAGCGTACGCAGCACCGCGTGCCTGGGGCCGACGGCGGTGCCGTCGGCCCGGACGACCCGGATGCCGAGGACGGCCATCCCGAACGTCTTGCCGCTCGCCGCCCACGAGTAGGCGAAGTAGACGAACCACCACCCGGCGAAGACGATCGCGACGGCAATGTTCCCCCTGTTCCAGGAGACGTGACTGCCGGTCGCCACGCTCACCGCATAGGAGATGCCGGCGAGCGCGAGAGCGAACACGCCGGAGCTGGCCGTGATGTCGATGGCGTAGGCAAGGAATCGTGACACCGACCCGGCGTAGTGTCCCTGCGAGGTCACCGGGCGGTCGGCCCGCGTTCCGGCGCTCACCGGACGAGGCTGCCCTTCACGAGCGCCGCCGGCCCGGCCGGCGCCGGGTGCTTGCGCCGCAGCCCGCGCTGCACCCAGCGGTCGATGAACTGATCAAGCCCGACCACCTGGCTGCGCGCCGCATCGAGCGCTTCGCTCGCCGCGCCGCCCGAGGACCTGGCGATGATCGCCCCCACGTCGGTCTGCTCGACGAGCGCGTCGACGTCCACGCGCCGCACCAGGTCGTTGACGTCGACGCGGTCGAGCAGGGCATCGACGTCGACGCGGTCGAGCAGGGCATCGACGTCGACGCGGGTCAGCAGCGCGTTCACGTCGACGCGGTCGAGCAGCGCGTTCATGTCCATGGCGGACACGACGAGGTCGAGCACGCGCTCGGCCACGCGCTGCGCGAGCGCCTCGAACGGGTCGGTGACGCGACGGCCGGCATCGCGCAGCCGGTCGAGTGGATCCACGTGAGTGAGTATCGCCGCCACTGGCCTGCATGAATCCTTGGCGGGGGTAGACCCGCATGGCGAGGTGCCCCGCCGGCCCGGGCCGGCGGGCCACACTCTATGCGCCTCCCCGTGCGGCCCGGGGGTTGCAGCGCAGGGGAGGCACTCCGTCCAATGTCGGCGGTGAATCTGACCATTGGCTGAGTATTAACGTTACAAGACCTCCAAATTTGCTGATCATGCCGCAGCAGTGGGTGGGCTCACCTGGTCAGCGCCGGGCCCCCTGGCTGAGCTAGCTTGACTCCTGGTTGTTCACGGCGTGGTCGGCTCATCGGAGAGGGCATGACAGACGAAGCGGTCGCGGGGCGCGATCTCGGTCCCGAGATCATCGAGCTGAATTCGGTTCCAGGGTTTGTGGTGTTCGACCTCGCCGGCGCGCCGGTGTCCGCCGGCGGGACGCGGCTGGCGCCGGATGTCAGCGCCGCCGAGGTGGCGCTGCTGGCCAGGGCGATGACGTACAAGTACGCCGCGTTCGGTGTGCAGATCGGCGGGGCCAAGGCGGGCGTGCGCGGCAACCCGGCCGACGCGGCGGACCGGGCCAGGCTCATGGCGCGGTTCTGCGCCGAGGTACGGCCGATGACCGACGCGGGCCGGTTCCTGACCGGCCCGGACATGGGTACCACCGAGGAGGACTTCGCGCCGCTGCGCGAGCGCCGCGCCGCGCCGGGCGCCATGGGCGCCGTGGTTGGCGGCGTGCCGTTCGAGGACCTGCTGACCGGGTACGGGGTCGCCGCGGCGGCGGACACGGCGCTGCGCGTCCGGTGGGGCTGGGGCTGGGAAGGCCGCTCGGTCGCGATCGAGGGGTTCGGCAAGGTCGGCGGCGGCGTGGCGCGCGAGGTCATGCGCCGCGGTGGCCGGGTGGCCGCGGTGTCCACGCTGGCCGGGTGCATCGCGGACCCGCTGGGCGTGGACATCGGGTTGCTGCTGGCGCTGCGCAGCGTGCACGGCGATGCCTGTGTGGCCCAGTACGGCCTGCCGGTCGCCCCGCCCAGCCATCTGTTCACCGAGGTAGACGCCGACGTCATCGTCCCGGGAACCCGGCCGGGCGTGATCACCGGTCACACCGCCGCCTCGCTGCCGAGGAGCGTCCGCGTGATCGCGCCCGCGGCGAACGCGCCGTACACCGAGCAGGGTGCCGAGGTCCTGCGCGAGCGGGACATCCTCGCGCTGCCCGACTTTGTCTGCAACGGGGGCGCCGTGCTCGGCTACCGGGCGCCAGACGACGCGACCCCCGAGCAGGTCCTGACGGCGGCCGGGATCACGATCGCCGAGGTCATCACCGGCGTGATGCCCCACGAGAGCGGTCCGCTGGCCGGCGCTCTGGCGCAGGCGCAGGAGTTCCTGCGCGGCTGGTGGGGTGAGCCGCCCGCCGCGCCCTTCGCCCCGTCGGCCTGACCGCCCGGGGCGCTCGGTCCGGCGGTGTCGCCGGGACGCGCCGGGGGTGGTGGGGTCCGGCGGTGCCGCCAGGATAGGGTTCAGCGGTGCCTGAGCCGGACTTCGTGCGCTCCACCCGGACCTCTTATGACGCCGTGGCCGCCGACTATGCCGAGCGGTTCCGTCACGAACTGGCTGACCGGCCGCTCGACCGGGCCATGCTGGGTGCGTTCGCCGAGCTCGTGCGCGCCGCCGCCGCTGGCCCGGTCGCCGACGTCGGGTGCGGCGCCGGCCGGGTGACCGCGATGCTGGCCGGCCTGGGGCTGCAGGTGTCCGGGATCGACCTGTCGCCGCAGATGGTCGCGACGGCGCGGCGGGAGCACCCCGGGCTGCGCTTCGAGGTGGGCTCGATGCTGGCCCTCGACCTGCCCGACGGCGCCCTCGGCGGGGTACTGGCCTGGTACTCCACGATCCACGTCCCCGACGACCGGCTGCCCGGCGCGTTCGCCGAGTTCCGCCGGGTGCTCGCGCCGGGTGGCTACGTGCTACTCGGATTCCAGGCCGGCGACCAGTCGCTGCACCTGACCGAGGCGCTCGGTCACGTGATCTCGCTCGACTTCCGCCGCCGGCAGCCCGATCAGGTGGCCGCGCTGCTGGCTGCGGCCGGGCTCGCCGTGTGTGCCCGCATGGTCCGCGAGCCCGATGGCAACCCGGAGTTCCCCGAGCGGGACCCGCAGGGCTTTGTCCTGGCGCGTCGGCCTCAGCGGTAATCGCCCTCGCCCCTGAGGACCCCGCGAGACATCCTGTCGGCGATCTTGGCGATGTTGGCCGCGGCGACGTCCTCCAGCCGGATCCCGAGCCTGGTGCAGATCTCGGCGAGGTACCACAGCACATCGCCCAGCTCGAGGGCCAGGGCTTCCCGGTCGGCATCTGTGATGATGCCCTGGCGATCACGGAAAATCTTTTTGACCTTGCCGGCGACCTCTCCGGCTTCGTTCGCCAGGCCCAGGGTGGGATAGACGATGGGATGGTCGGTGGCAACCAGGCCCGCGGTGCGGGCGGCTGCTTTCTGGTAGCCGCTGAAGTCCATGGCGGTCGAGGGTTGCTCGGGGGTCATGAACCAAGCATGCCGTGATCCGCTACCCGGGCGAGGAACCGCCGGACCGTCCGGGGGCTGGACAGCACCCGGACGTCGGCGGCGGCAGCATGGTCGGCGATCGCCCGCCGGATCAGCGGCAGGCTGTGCCGGCGGTAGCCGAGCAGCCAGCGCCAGAAGTCCGAGCGCTCGCGCGACCGGCGCAGCGCGCGCCAGGCGCAGCGCGCGAGCGGGAAGTCCAGCACAATGACCGTGTCCGCCGCCACGAGCCTGGCGCCGAGGGCGGCGTCGTAGGGGCCAAGGTCCCCGTCCATGATCCATGTCTCTTGCCGGAGGAGTTCGCCCTGCGCGGGCGCCCATTCGGCGGGCGGCGTCGCGTTCGGGCCCGGTTTCCAGAAGTGCCTGTCGAGCTCGATGACGGGCAGGCCGGTGATCTGCCCCAGCCGCGCCGCGAGCACCGACTTGCCGGCCGCGCCCCGGCCCAGGATGACCACGCGCTTCACGTTGTGAGCTCGTACTTCCGGTACCAGTAGATCTCGTCGGTGAAGCCGATCCTTCGGTACAGGGCAGCGGGCGCGCCTCCGTCGGTGGCGTTGATGATCAGGGAACGGCAGCCGTCGGCCATGCCCGCGTCCACCCAGCGGGCGAGCATCGCCTGGGCGATACCCCGGTGCCGGAACGGTACCCGGGTGCCGAGGTTGAACACGAGCTGATCGTGCCCGCGGTAGTAGGCGAGGACCGCAACACGCTCGCCGCCGAGCAGGCCGAGCTGGCACTCGGCCAGGGGCAGCTCGTCCCGGCGGGCCGCAACCTCCGCGGCCAGCCGGCCGGGCGCCGGAGCCGACTCGGTGTCGCCGAAGGCCTGCAGCTTCACCGTTGCCCACTCGGGGAGGCCGGGTTCGTCCACGCTCTCGACCACCAGCCGGCCGGCGTCGGGCCGGCCGGTCATCGGGCCGACCAGGGCCAGGTGCGTGGTTGCGTCGCCAGGCTGGCAGCCCGCGCTGCGGAGCGTCCCGTCCAGGAGCGCCGCCCGCTCCCTGTCATCCACCCAGATCGTCAGCGTTCCTGCGCCGCCGGCCGCCGCCGCATCGGCGAGGGCGACCGGGACCTGGCCCGGTTCGCCGACCCTGAGGATGACGCGCGTCTGGCCGGGGCCGATCTCGCTCTGGTACCCGTACCAGTGTTCGCTGACCTCGTAGCCGATCTCGGGCGCCGAGGCCGTGAACCAGCCGCTGACCTCGTGGGCCACCGCGTCGTGTTCCGGGTGGGTCGCCCGGCGCTGGATGGATTGCCCGGCGGGATGCGTGCTTTCGCCCACGCCCCATACTGGCACGCTCTGGGTCAGCCGCTCCGGTCAGGAGTGGGAAGCTGCCGTGGCGATGCTCCACACGGAAGTGGCGCCGTCCTGGTTGGCGGTGGCCAGGAGTTCCCCGTTCGGGCTGAACGCGACCGATGACACGCTGCTGTTGGCGCCGGGGGTGGGAAGTGTCGCGACGCGGCGGCCGGTGGCCACGTCCCACAGGTAGGTGCTGCCGTCCTGGTCGCCGGTGGCCAGGAGCTTGCCGTTCGGGCTGAACGCGACCGATGACACGGCGCTGTCGGAGCCGGGGATGCGCAGGGTCGCGATGCGGCTGCGCCCGGCCACGTTCCACAGGCGGGTGCTGCCGTCCTGGTCGCCGGTGGCCAGGAGCTTGCCGCCCGGGCTGAACGCGACCGCATAGACAGCGGAGCTGTCGGTCAGGGTGGCGATCCGGCTCTGCGTGGCGACGTTCCACAGGTACGTGCTGCCGTCAACATCGGCGGTAGCCAGCGTCTGGCCGTTCGGGCTGAACGCGACGCCGTAGACCGAGTTGTTGCTGCCGGGGACGGCCAGGGTGGCGGAGAGGCTGCCGGCCGGCCCCCACAGATACGTGATGCCGTCGTAGTCGCCGGTCGCCAGCGTCTTGCCACGGGGGCTGTAAACGGCCGAGTCCACGGCTTCGAAGCCCGGGCCGGTCAAGGTGGCGATGAGGTGGCGGGTGGCGAGGTTCCACATGTACGCGCTGCCATTTTGGTCGCCCGTCGCCAGGACCCTGCCGTTCGCGCTGAACGTGGCCGACTCCACGCCCAGGCTGCCCGGGTCCAGAAGGGACAGGGTGCGCTTGCGGGTGGCGAGGTTCCACAGGTAGATGCTGCCGTTATGGTCCCCGGTGGCGAGCACCGTGCCCGCCGGGCTGAACGTGACAGCGTCCACACCGACGCTGCCGGGGTCGGTGAGAGTGACGATGCTCCGCGCGGTGACGCGCAGGCTTGCGGTTTCCCCGTGCTGGCCGGCCGGCGAATGGCCCCCGAAGCTCCCGTGCGTGGCCGCGGCGATGGCGCCGACGGCGGCGAGCACGACAACCGCCAGCGCGGCCAGGCCCATGCGCCGGCTGCGGGCGCGGTCCGGCTGCGCGGACTCTCCGGAGGAATGGCGGCCGCGGCGGGGATCGGTGAGAGCGGCGGGCACGGCCGCCTCGGCCGGTGTCTCCTTCGCCCCGGCGTCCTGGCCGCCGCTCTCCACCTGGGCCCGCGGGCCGCTGGAGGCCCCGGCCTCGTACGGGGCCAGGCCGAACGCCCCACGCAACTCGTCGATGAACTCGCGGCAGCTGTCGTAGCGGTGGTGCGGCTCCTTTGCCAGCGCCCTGGCCAGGATCCGGTCGACCCCGTGCGGCAGGTCGGGCCGCAGCATGACCAGCGAGGGCGGGGGCTCGGACAGGTGTGCCCACAGCACGGCCATGGGCTCAGGGCGCGCGAACGGCGCCGTGCCGCTCAGCGCCTCGAAGGCCACGCACGCCAGCGCGTACTGGTCGGCCTGCCCGCCGACCGGGCGGCCGTTGATCTGTTCCGGGGCCGCGTACTCCGCGGTGCCCATGAACTGGCCCGAGCCGGTCAGCCCGACCGCGGCCGCGGCCCGCTTGCTCAGCCCGAAATCCGACAGGTACACATGCTCCGGCCGGCCGGGACGGGCATCCACCAGCACGTTTGCTGGCTTGACGTCCCGGTGGACCAGTTCGGCGGCGTGTGCGGCGTCGAGCGCCGAGGCGACCGGTGACAGTAAGGCGGCGGCCCGCTCGGGGGTCAGCGGGCCCTCCCGGAGCATCACCGACCGCAGGTCACCGCCGACAACCAGGCGCATGGCGATGAACAGGATTCCGCCCGACTCGCCGGCCTCATAAACGGGGATGATGTGCGGATCGTCGACCGCTGCCGCCGCGCGCGACTCCCGGATGAAGCGCTGCCGGAACGCGTCGTCGGCCGCCAGCCCTGGCGCCAGGACCTTCAGCGCCACCATGCGGCTCAGCCGCTCGTCTCTGGCGCGGAATACCACGGCCATACCGCCCGCGCCGATCTGGCTCTCCAGCAGGTACCCCGCCACCCGTGAGCCCGGAGCAAGCATCCGCAGGAGCCCATCGGCGTGCCTGGAGGAGTCGTCGGCCATCGCACCTCCCTCCCCAGGCGCTGGACATCATACTTATATGTCCATTTCATCGTTGATCCTGGCATGAAATCCCACGCGTCGCGCAGAACGTGAGAACGATTCGGCCACGATGTGGCCCGGAAGAGAACTCCAGGCAGGCAGCCTGGGCCTCGGAGACGCCGAACTGCCGGGCGGCCGGGATGTGCAGGCGGCCATCCGAGGCCATCTGCACGAGCGCGGGCGGGCGCGAGGCAAGCATAATCCGCGGAGGCTCGGGAGCCCGGTAGCTATGCTCGCGGGGTGAGCCCGATCTCAGTCATAGGCGTGCCGAGCAGCGCCGCGAGCTACGCGGCCGGCCAGGACCTGGCGCCGGCGGCCCTGCGCTCGGCCGGCTTGTTCGCACGGCTCGTCGCGGCGGGCCTCGAGGTGCGTGACGAGGGAGACCTGCCGCATCAGCCGTGGAAACCCGACCGGGAGCACCCGCTGGCCCAGAACGTCGGCGAGGCCACCGAATCGCTGGTCGAGCTCGCTGGCCGGCTCGGGCCGCTGCTCGGGCGCGGCGACTTTGCTCTGGTGCTCGGCGGCAACTGCACGATCGTGCTCGGGATCATGGCGGCGCTGCGGCGCCTCGGGGCCGGCACCCCGGGGCTGCTGTATCTCGACCGCCACTTTGATCTCAACACCCCGGGCAGCACAGCGGACGGCGCGCTGGACTGGATGGGCCTGGCGCACGCGCTGGCCTTGCCGGGCTGCGTGGGCACCCTGGCCGACGCGTTCGGGCCCCGGCCGCTCCTCGGTCCCCGCCAGGTGGCGTGGCTCGGGGTGGACCCGCAGCCCGCCACCGACTGGGAGCTCGAGCACGCTCACCGGCTCGGGCTGCACGCGAGCAGCAGCCAGGAACTCGCCGATGACCCTGCCGGTGCCGCCACCGCCGCGCTCGGGTACCTGCCGGATGGCCCGCTCGCTGTCCACATCGACGTCGACGTCCTCGACTTCATCGACGCCCCGCTCGCGGAGAACACCGACTGCCGCAACACCGGGCCCACCCTGAGCCAGGCCGAAGAGGCTCTCACGGTTGCCGCGCGGGACCCGCGAGTCCGGACGCTGTCGATCGGGGAGCTCAACCCGACGCGCTGTGCCGGCGATCCCGGCGCGCTGACCCGCTTCGCCGACAGCATCGCCCGGGTTCTCGCCGCCACGCCCCGCGGGTAGCCGGGCGCGACCCCATCACCGCGGCGGCGGCCCCGGCGCTGCCGGTCCCCGCCGCGGGTCGTGGCCGGAGCGCCGGCAACGGGGTCCGGGCGAAGATCTCACTGAGTTGGCCGATGGTCGCCGCGCCCCGGCCCCAGGCCCAGGACGGCGATCTGGTCGTGTCGATGGCGCGGACGTTCGCGTTCGACGACGCTCCCGCCGCGTTCACGGTGCTGCCGGCCGTGTTCATCCTCGGCTGGTTCACCGTCGTGCGGCTGATCGACACCAGCGTGGCCAACATCATCCCGCCGCGGCGGATGGAGCGGATCCGGGCGTACTACGCGTCGCTGGCCGCGCCGCTGAGCTCGCCCGCCGCGCGGCGCGGCGACGAGGCCGAGCTCACCTGACCGCCGGACATCGCAATACAGCGATATCCGGCTGTTATTGCCCGGTGGTGATAGACCGGTAGGGCTCCGCTCGATGAACGTGGTCGATTCCGCGCACACCTGCTCGCCAGCTACCACGATCATCGGAATCCGGGTCAGGCGCCCAGGGCGTCGCGGCAGATCGTGAGGGCCTGCTTGATGTCGGCGCCGGTGATGCCGTGGTGGGTCACGAAGCGCACCTGGTCCGGGCCGGTCGCGCCGCCACGCAGCCCGAGCCTGGCGCTCTCCGCCAGGAAGTCCGCCGAGCTCGTGCGCGCCAGCCGGAAGTACACGATGTTCGTCTGCACCCTGGTCAGGTCGCAGTCGATCCCGGGCAGTTCGGCGAGGCCCTCGGCGAGCGTGCGGGCGTTCTCGTGGTCCTCGGCGAGCCGGTCGACCATGGTCTCCAGGGCCACCAGGCCAGCGGCGGCCAGCACCCCGGCCTGGCGCATGCCGCCGCCGAGCATCTTGCGCCACTTCCGGGCCTCGGCGATCTTGCTGGCCGGGCCGCACAGCAGGCTGCCGACCGGGCAGCTCAGCCCCTTGGACAGGCAGAACGTGACAGTGTCCGCGACCCCGGCGATGTCCCTGGCGGCCGTTCCTGTGGCGACTTCCGCGTTGAAGATCCGGGCGCCGTCCATGTGCACGGCCAGGCCGTGGGCGCGGGCGGTCTCACCGAGCCGCTGCAGGTCGGCCACCGGCCAGGCGAGCCCGCCGTGCCGGTTGTGCGTGTTCTCGATCACCACGGCCGCCGAGATCGGCTGGTGATCGTCATTGCGGGGCCGCAGCGCGGCCAGGACCTGCTCCGGCGCGAGCACGCCGCGCTCGGTCGGCACCTGCCGGACCTGGACGCCGCCGACCACGGCTGCACCGGCCGCCTCGTTGAGGAACAGATGCGAGGTGGCCTCGGCGATGATCTCCTGCCCGGAGCGGGCGTTGACCAGCACGCCGAGCAGGTTGCCCATGGTCCCGCTGGCCACGAACAGGGCTGCTTCCTTGCCCAGCCGCTGCGCCGCGGTGTCCTGCAGCCGGTTCACCGTGGGGTCGTCCCCGAACACATCGTCGCCGAGCGGCGCGGCGCTCATGGCCCGCAGCATGGTCTCGGTCGGGAGCGTCACCGTGTCGGAGCGCAGATCGATTTCGGTCACGTTGGATCCCCTCTGTGCTGGTCCGGCCCACGGTTCCATCCTTTCATCCGCCGCCCAGATGCCAGAATCGCTCCCGTGACCGCTCCGTTCGCCCGCGAGCTGCTGGGCTGGAAGCCGAGCAGCAAGAACAAGCTGGGCTGGCCGCTGGTGCCGAACTTCGCGGACGTCGACAACGCCGAGTCCATGCGGATCGGCGCCGGGATGCTCGACTTCCTCGGCGTGGCCGGCGGGGCGGCCTCGGCCGTGCCGAAAGATCCGGGCGGCCCGCTGGAGCTCGCGGTCCGCGACCATCTCGCCGGCCACCTTCCCCGCGCGCACGCGGACCGGGCCTGGCTGGTCGCCCGCGGGGCGATCATCACCCAGTTCGACCAGTACGCCCACCTGAGCAAAGTCGCCGAGCTGGTGCGTGCGAACCCGGAGCTGCGCATCACCGTCGGCATGGATTACCTGATCAAGCCCGACGTGACCGTCGCGCTCGGGCAGGTGGCGACGGCATCCGGGCTGCCCCCGCTGCACGCTGCGATCTCGTGCAAGTGGACGATCCGGTCCGACCGGGTGCAGAACATCCGGCACGAGTGCCTGCAGATGATCCGCCACCGCCGCGGCCGGCAGCCGCACCTGGTGACCGTCACGGCCGAGCCGCTGCCGAGCCGTCTGGCGTCGATCGCGCGGGGGACCGGCGAGGTGGACGCGGTCTACCACGTGGCCTTCGACGCGGTCGACGCGAGCGTGACCGAGAACGCCAACCCCGAGCAGCAGGACGCCTGGCGCGAGGTCGTCGGCCAGCGGCGCCTGCTCAGCTACGAGTTCCTGGCCGGGACGCTTGCCTCATGGTGACGGATACCGGCGTGGGACACGCGGATTGTCGGTGCCCGCGGGCACAATCGAGGAGATCCGAGTTTCAGGAGGAACCTTGGGCGAACTGACCTGCCTGGAGATCTGCGCTGGCGCCGGTGGTCAGTCCCTGGGCCTGGAGCAGGCCGGGTTCGCCCACGAGGCAGCGGTCGAGCTCGACCACGACGCCTGCGAGACCCTGCGGGCGAACCGCGGCTCCGAGTGGAAGATCATCGAGGATGACGTCCACAACCTCGACGGGCGCGCGTTCACCGGCATCGACCTGCTCTCAGGCGGCGTTCCCTGCCCGCCGTTCTCCATCGCGGGTAAGCGGCTCGGCCAGGAGGACGACCGGGACCTGTTCCCGCAGGCGCTGCGGCTGATCGGGGAGACCGGGCCGCGCGCGGTGCTGCTCGAGAACGTCAAGGGCCTGGCCACGCACCGCTTCGACGGCTACCGGGCCCAGGTGCTCGGGCACCTGCACGCGCTCGGCTACCGGACCTGGTGGGATCTTGTGCAGGCCAGCGAGCACGGGGTGCCGCAGCTGCGGCCCCGGTTCGTGCTCGTGGCCATGCAGGACCCCTGGGCGGGCCGGTTCCGCTGGCCACAGCCATCGGCGACCCCGCCGCCCACCGTCGGCGAGACGCTGCACGACCTGATGAGCGCCCGCGGCTGGCCGGGAGCGGACCGCTGGCGGGACCGGGCCTGCGGCATCGCGCCGACGATCGTCGGCGGCAGCAAGAAGCACGGCGGGCCGGACCTGGGCCCGACCAGGGCGCGGGAGGCGTGGAAGCTGCTGGGGGTCGACGGCCTCGGCGTCGCCAACGAGCCGCCGGGGCCCGAGATCCCGGCCGGGGCGCTGCCGAAGCTGACCACCCGCATGGTCGCGCGGATCCAGGGCTTCCCCGACGCGTGGATGTTCTCGGGCCGCAAGACGGCCGCCTACCGCCAGGTCGGCAACGCCTTCCCGCCGCCGGTTGCCCGGGCCCTGGGCACGGCGATCCGGGACGCGCTGGCCCCCGCGGCAGCAACGCCGCCAGCCACGGACCTCGGCCACCACGCCAGCCTCGCAGCGAGCTGACCCGGCTGGTTCGCCCGCCGCTTCAAATATCGGTCAGCTGACCGATGTCTCCGTGTGCAAGTTGCATGAATATTTTCCTGCAATTGCTGTCAGCGCCGCGGCGCGTCCCCGTCGCCGCCGGGCCTGGGCATGCATGGAGCAGGACGACATGGGCACCGAGGACGTCGGGTGGAGTGAACCTTTGGCAACTGCGTGGTTCGAGGAGCAGCACAGGCTGAGCCCGGATGAGCTGCAGAGCGTGCGGTTCCCGATGTCAGGGCTGGGACGGCGCGGCTACGAGGAGTCGGCCGTCAACCGGTTCCTGCGCACGGTCCACGCGGAGTTCGTGCAGCTGATCAACGAGCGGGCCTCGCTGTGGCAGGACGTCCAGCGGCTGCGCCAGCGGATTCTGGCGGGGGATGCCAGCAGCGGCCCGCAGCCGGTGATCTTCGGTGAGGTCGACCCGCACGCGCACGCGGTGCAGATCCTGTCGACAGCGCAGGTCAGCGCCGACCGGTACCTGGCGGGCTCCGGGGCCCGCAGCAGCCCGGTGACCGACGACGCGAGGCGGCGCCGCGAGGACATCATGCGCGAGGCTCAGCAGCACTCGGACCTGATCCTGGAGAAGGCCCACACCAAGGCGCGCGAGGCGGCGGCCTCGGCGCTGAACGACGCTCCACCGCAGACCGCCACCGCGCAGCGGGCCCTGCAGGCCGAGCTGGCGTATCTGCGCACCTACAGCAGCGTCTACCGGGCACACCTGCTCGCCTACACCGAGAGCGTGCTGCGCGGCATCGAGGAATGGGAGCGCAGCGAAACGGGCCGGCTCCAGCAGCGGGAGCCCGGCTCATTCCATGAACCGGCCCTCGGGCGCGCCGATCAGCGGAGCATCGGCAACTGATGGCGGCGGACGGCGGTACACGGGAGGCGCCGCAGCCCTGGAGTCCGGGCCGGGTAAGCCGATGAACTGGGCGGGTGCGGGGTGGCGGTAGGGATTCGGCGGGTGCTCCGCGGCGCGTACCGGCTCGGGGTGATGATCGGAAATCGTCACCCCGGACGTGCTGAACGAGTGCAGCACCGCGAGGTCGAGCACGGTCATCGCCCTGTGCTTCCACAGCTCCGGATCCCCGTCCGTGGCCAGGCCCAGGCGCCTGGCGATCACCGGAAGCTGGTCGTAGCGGCCGGCGCTGCCGAGGTGCCGGGAGACCTCGCTGCCCAGGTACCAGCCGTTGAACGGCGCCGCCGGGTACCGCACGCCGCCGATGTCCAGATACATGTCGCTGATCACCGGCATGGCGTGCCACCGCAGGCCGAGGCCGGCGAGCCAGGCGAAGTCCGGATGCCTGATCATCACCTCGAGCACCGCGTCGCCGGGCAGGTCGTGCAGCGTGGGAACGTCGCCGGCCTCCTCGACGATCAGGGGGAGAACATCGAAGCGGCTCGCGGGCCGGCCGCCGGACCAGCCGAGATGGCGGGCGAGGAGGGTGACGTCCGCGTTCGCCGGGTCCCCGAGGACGGAGCCATCGGCGGTCTCATGACCCGCGTACCGCACCAGCTGGGAGCTGAGGATGCGCGGGCCCGGCCAGCCCGGCTGGTCGGGCGCGAAGATCGTGATCATCGGCCGGATCCGGCCGCCGTTCGTCGCCTCCCGCAGATGCCCGATGCACTCGGCGGCGACGTCCGCCGCGGCCGTGATCTCGCGGCGGTCGCGCACCTCCAGGCTGCTCCGGTACACCCGGCCAGCGCACCGGGCGCTGTTCCGCCAGGCGACACGGGTGCCGAAGGCCAGTTCCTCTGGGGTGTGCCAGTAAGTCCCGGTCGCCTCGATCTCGCGGCGGACGTGCCAGAGCCGGCGGTCGGGCGCGCCCGCCCGGTTCTCGGTGTGGAAGAGCGTGATGAACTGCCGGGCGCTGGCGTGCAGGGCGGCAGCCGCCGACGGATCGTCGCCCGCCAGGGGCCTCCGCGCGGGAAGCGCGTCGAGCCGGGCGCGACTGCGCGACTCGCTCCCGCGCGGAGGCCAGCCGGAATCCCGCAAGGTATTCCGCTGGCTGCGTGCCACGGATACCTCGCCAGGAAGCGGAGCAGCCCGCTCATTCTGGTCCCGCATGATGTCGCGCCCTCCGGTGCCGGCCGTCGCGGTTTCCTGCCGGAAATCACAGCACCAGAGTGCGCTCGCGATCCGGACGCATTTATTGCAGTTTCCTTGACACCTCGACTGCGCCCCAGGTCAGCGCCGCAGGACGGCAATGGCCGGGGCGAGGCTGCGCGCGCCGCCGCGCGCGGGCTACGAGGTGCGGCGCCCGAACGCCGGGTCGGTGGCGTCCAGGCGTGCCCGCGCCGCCTCGGCTTCCGGGACGCCGAGCCGTTCGAAGATGTCGAGGGCCTGGCGGAAAAGGATCCGGGCTGCGTGCGGTCCCTGCGTAGTGAGCGTCGTCTCTGCCATTCCCTCGAGGAGTTTTGCCTCCTCGTACGGGTCCCCGATCTCCCGTGCCAGCCGCAGAGCAGCGCTGTAATTCTGCAGCGCGTCGCTGTACCCGCCGGAGCCGCGGTGCACATCCGCCATCCCGCGCAGCGCCATCACCTGCTGGGACAGGTTCCCGATCTCAGCAGCGACCAGCGCGGCCCTCTCGTAATGAATCAGCGCCTCGTAAGAGAATCCGGCGTTCCGGTAAATGGCGCCGATGTCGATGAGCACGTCGGCCTCATCGGGAAGATCGCCGATGCTGCGGTATATGTCGAGAGCCCGCCGGCAGGCCTCGAGGGCATCTTCGTAGCTGCCCTCATAACTATGTACGCTGCCGATGCTCTGATACAGAATCGCCTGGCTCTGCGCGCCGCCTATCTCGTTGAAAATCTCCAGCGACCTCTGGTAATTCGCGAGCGCTTCTCGATGCTCGCCGGCGTAGACCTGCATCTTCGCCAGGTTGTTGAGGCTCTTTGCCTCGCCGCGCCGGTCGGCGACCTCGCAGTACAGGCCGAGCGCGCCGAGCAGGTTCTGCATTGCGTCCGGGTAGTGCCCGAGGTGCCAGCAGGCGATTCCGGAATGGCTGAGGGTATCCGCCACGCCGTGCCGGTCCCCGGCGCCCGCGTACAGGATCTGTGCTTCCTGGAAGTAGGCGAGCGCCTCGCGGGAACGGGCCGCGCGCTGGTTCGCCAGGCCCATCTGGTCCAGGGCTTCCGCCTGGCCGCACCCGTCGCCCAGCGAGCGGTAGATCGCCGCGGCCTCCTCGGCCAGGTCGAGCGCTGCCGCGTGCTTCCCGGTTTGCTGCGTGACGACGCTGAGCTCGAGCGACGCCCGCGCGATCCTGGCCGGGTCGGCGAGGTAGCGGCAGGCCTGCAGGGCGAGGGTGTGGGCCTCGATCGCCTCGTGCCAGTACGCCCTGATTTCCAGGAAGCCTGCCAGGACGTGACTGAGGTCGGCGCACTGCCGCTGCCATTCGTGTTCGCTGGCGTGCCGCACGGCCTGCAGCATGTTGCGCCATTCGGATTCCAGCCAGCCGGCCGCGGCCGCCGGCGTGCCGAGTGCGGGGCTGTCGGCCGGGGGATGGGCGACCCACACCGGCATCCGGTGGCGGAAGGGATGAAGGACCTGGTCAGCCGTGTCGGCCGAACCCAGATAGTAGTCCAGGAGCCTGCCCACGGCCTCTCGCCGCTCGTCCGCAGGATCATCGTGCGCCGCACGCGCGGCCGCGAAGCCGCGGATGAGGTCGTGGAACCGGAACTGGCCCGCCCGGTCCTGCTCCAGCAGGTGATGATCAAGGAGGGCGGTGAGGGCCTTTTCTGCCTCGGCGACGGTGCAGCCGCCGAGCGCCGCCGCGGCGTGCAGGCTGACCAGAGGACAGGGGCTCAGGCCCAGCCGCCGGAAGAACTGCTGGTGGTCGTGGCCCAGCGCACGGTACGACAGGTCGAAGGCGGACATCACCAGCGGGTTTGCCGCACCGCTGTCGTCCAGCCCGGGGCCTGTCTGGGCCAGTTTCCCGGCCAGATCGGCCGCCCGGAACGGGTACCCGCGGGCCAGCCCGGCGGCGGTGAGCTGGATCGCGAGGGGGTTGCGCCCGACGAGCTCGACGGCCGTGGCGGCCTCGTTCTGGTCGCGAACCATGTCCGGGGTCGCGGCCTGCGCGAACAGCATGACCGCGTCGTCCGCGGGCAGCGCGTCGAGCGTGACGACCTGGATGTCCTCCAGACCGGGCAGAGCGCACCGGGCCGTTATCAAGATCCGGCATCCCCCGACCTCGGGCAGGAGCGGGCGGATCTGGTCGCCGGTGGCGGCGTCGTCGAGGATCACCAGGGCACGCCGCCGGCTCAGCTCGGCGCGCCACAGCGCGGCCCGCTTGCCGATCGCCTCGGGAATCTGCGCGGCGGGCACACTCAGCATCTGGAGCAGGCGGTGCAGCGCCTCGGCCGAGTCGAGCGATGGGCTCCCGGGATCGTTGGTGTGGAAGTTGAGGTAGAACGTCCCGTCCGGGTAGCGCGAGGCGACGGCGCGGGCGGCGTGCACGGCGAGCGCGGTCTTCCCCACGCCGGGCATGCCCTCGATGACGCTGACCTGGGGGTCGCCGCCGTGCTCGCGGGTCAGCTGCGCCAGTTCGCTGCTGCGCCCGACGAACGCAGCGGTTTCGGGCGGGAGCGTGTCCGGCAGCGGCAGCGACCCGGGCCGGCGGCTCGCGGGCCTCGCCGAAAGCTCGGGGTCACGGCGCAGGATCCGCTGGTGGAGTTCGTCCAGCTCCGGGCCTGGCTCGGTTCCCTGCTCCTCGGCGAGCAGGCTGTGGGTTTCCCGGTAGACGCTGAGTGCATCACCCTGCCGGCCGCTCCGGTAGAGGGCCGTCATCTGGTGCGCGATGAACGTCTCATCCAGGGGGTACTGGGCGACTAGGCCGCGAAGCTCACTGATCAGGTCGGCGTGGCGGCCTAGTTCGAGCTCGCACTCGACGCGTTCGAGGATGACCGCCCGGCGCTCTTCTTCCAGGCTGTCGCGCATCCGCTCCACCCAGTCGCCGCGGATTCCTGCCAGCGCCGGGCCGTGCCACAGCGCGTCCGCCTCGCGCAGCAGCCGCGCCGCATGATCACGGTCTCCGCTCTCGGCCAGGGCGCCTGCCTGCCGGCGCAGCCGGCGGAACTGATGCAGGTCAACCGCCTCGGGATCGACGTCGAGCACGTAGCCGTTGGCGCGCCCGGCCAGCCGGACGCTGTCGCCGACGGCCTGCCGGAGTGACGCCCGGAGCCGGGCCACGTAGACGGACAGGGTTTCCCGGGCCTTGGCCGGCGGCCGGGTGTCCCACAACCGGTCGATGAGCGCGCCCGCCGGGACGATCGTGCGCGGCGTCAGCAGAAGAATCGCCAGGACACTGCGCGCCTTGGCCGACCCCAGGTCACATGGCTGCCCGGCCGACCACAGCTCAGTCGGCCCCAGGACCCGGAATTCCATGACCGACCTGCATCGTTCACCGCCCGCGGCCTGCTCGGCGCCCGTGCACCGGAAGCGCTCTAGAGGAGATTCTGTCCTCCTGATACCCATTTATAAAGACGCTTCACGCAAACTCCGCAAAAAATGCAGTGGATATGCGCGTGGCAATTGACTGTTTGAATGAAAATTGCACGAGAGGTTTCAGGGCGGCGCGTTGCCGGGCTCGCCAGGCCGCTCCGCGCCCAGTCCTGCCGGCCCGCCCGGCCGCTCCGCGCCCAGCCACAGAAGTGGCTGCCGTTACCACCGAGAACGATGGGATTTCCGTGATAACAGAGATGGGCGAGGCTCGCGGTACGAAAAGCGCATCCGGACCGTCGCGCCGAGACTAACGGATTCGCGTGGCCCGCGGTTCACTCTCCGTGCAGAATCCGGGGTTCCCCGAAAGTCACTCTCCGTGCAGAATCCGGGTTCCCCGAAAGCGCCGGCATCGACTCACCCGCGTTAATTCGCGCGGCAAGCCTCACGCGCAGTGCCCAATCATGACGGTCCGTACGTGCATGTGCATTGTGCGCCGTGATGGGCTCGAATTGCAGAAAATAGTGCCTCGTCTCACGCCAAATGCCATGCTCAGCGGGGGTTTGTAGGGTAGTTTATCGATCTGAGAGGACCTGGCATTTAAGACCTCAATGGAAGGACTTCTCGATGAGTAGTCACGGATCGTTACGGCATCGGAGTGCGCGGGCCGGCAAGCCGGTGGGACGGCATCGCCGTGAGGCCGTTTCCGCAACGGCTCGGCGCAGAATTGTGCCCACGCTCGTACTGGTCGGAGTGGGTGCCGCCGCGGCGGCGGCTTCCGCTCACGGAATCAGTGCCCCCGGCGTCCATGCGGATGCCATACACGTCGCCAACCTCCCCTGGATGTACTAGCTCGACAGGAGCGGCATCTTCGCCACCAGATTGAAACCGGCCGGGTCCATGATCATGGTGGTGACCTGTGGTTTCTCGCGGCAGCCCTGAGTGAGCGGCGCTTGCGAGGAGGCTGCGCAGTGGGCGATGCTCGGGCGTCGCGTCGCCCACTGCCCAGTCAAATCAGGTGGTACGGCCACGGGCCGTCTCAGAAAGGCGGCCCGGCGAGCAAATGTCAATTTGATATGTGTTACTAGAGAGTGACCTCTAGACGAACTGCACGACGTCGAAAAAGGGAGAAGCTGAAAGCCAGATAGCCCTTCTGGATGCACAATCGAAAACATGCGGGATGGCCTGCGTGCCAGCCCGCCATGCCTGCGTTCACAGATAAGCAACGCGCCAGCGAGGGCCGACGGGCAGCGAAAGCCGGCGTGGCAGCGGATTCGGTCCCTGCAGCCCGGTATTTCGTGCCACCGGGACGAGCGATGGCGGCGTCTCTGACGCTCTGGGTATCGTGCTCTGGTGAAGGCGGACAAGCAGCCAGTGCTTTACGTCGTGGCGTGCGGCGGGCCCCCGGCGGCGCAGCTCGGTGCCTTTGTCGGCTTCGCCCAGCAGCAGGGCTGGGACGTCTGCGTGATCGCGACTCCGGACGGGACCAAGTTCCTCGACGCGGGGCGCCTGGCCGAGCTGACCGGGCATCCGGTCCGGTCGCAGTACAAGCAGCCGGATGATCCGGACGTGCTGCCGTCGGCCGACGCGTTCGTCGTGGCCCCGGCCACGTTCAGCACGGTCAACCGGCTGGCGCTGGGCATCAGCGACACGCTGGCGCTCGGGCTGCTGAACGAGGGCCTCGGCGCCGGCCTGCCGATCATCGCGGTCCCGTGGCCGAACGTTGCGCTTTCCCGGCACCCGGCCTTCCAGCGCAACCTCGGCCTGCTCCGCGAGTGGGGAGTGCGGGTGATCTTCGATCCGGCACGTCTTCCGGGCGCCACCGGCGATCCCGCCGTGTTCCCGTGGGACGACCTCCGGGCCGTTCTGGCTGGCCTCCAGTAGCCGTTCTGGCTGGCCTTCAGTAGTAGTACGGGAAGCGGTCCCAGTCCGGGTCGCGCTTCTCCAGGAAGGCGTCCCGGCCCTCGGCGGCCTCGTCGGTCATGTACGCGAGCCGCGTGGCCTCGGTCGAGAACACCTGCTGGCCGACGAGCCCGTCGTCGACGAGGTTGAACGCGAACTTCAGCATCCGCTGGGACGTCGGGCTCTTGGCGTTGATCTTCTCCGCCCACTCCAGCGCGGTGTTCTCCAGCTCGGCATGCGGCACCACCGCGTTGACCATGCCCATCCGGTGCGCTGCCTCGGCGTCGTAGGTGTCGCCGAGAAAAAAGATCTCCCGCGCGAACTTCTGGCCCACCTGCCTGGCCAGGTACGCCGAGCCGAAGCCCCCGTCGAAGCTGCCGACGTCGGCGTCCGTCTGCTTGAAGCGGGCATGCTCGCGGCTGGCCAGGGTGAGGTCGCAGACGACGTGCAGGCTGTGCCCGCCGCCCGCCGCCCAGCCGGGCACCACGCAGATGACGACCTTGGGCATGAACCGGATCAGCCGGTGCACCTCCATGATGTGCAGCCGCCCGCTGCGCGCCGGGTCGATGCCCGCGGCGGTCTCGCCGTCGGCGTACCGGTAGCCGTCGCGCCCGCGGATGCGTTGATCACCACCGGAACAGAAGGCCCAGCCGCCGTCCTTCGGGGACGGGCCGTTGCCGGTCAGCAGCACGCAGCCGACGTCGCTCGACATCCGGGCGTGATCCAGCGCCCGGTACAGCTCGTCGACGGTGTGCGGCCGGAACGCGTTGCGGACCTCGGGCCGGTTGAAGGCGACACGGACCGTGCCCGAGCCGACGGCACGGTGATACGTGATGTCGGTGAAGGAGAACCCCGGGGCGGCCCGCCACCGGTCGGCGTCGAAGATCTCAGAGACCATAACCCGATTGTGGACGGCGCGGGTTACCGGGGCCCGGGCAGGGTAGTCCGATCCGGGTGGCACACAACGTTGCGCAGCAGCTGATCGCCTCGCACCTTGTCTCCGGCGAGATGCGGCCCGGTGCCGAGATCGCGCTCTCGATCGACCAGACGCTCACCCAGGACGCCACCGGCACGCTGGTGATGCTCGAACTCGAGGCACTCGGGCTCGACCGTCCAGCCCCGGCAACGTCGTGCCGGTCCGGGAGGCCGCCGGGGAAGAGGTGTCCCAGGTCGTGGTCGGGTCGTCGGCAAATCCGGGGCTGCGGGACTTCGCGATCGTCGCCGAGGTGGTCAAGGGGCACCAGAGCGACGATCGGGTGTCGCTGGCCATCAACCCCACGTCCCGGCAGACGCTCGAAGACCTGGCCAAGGGCGGATGGCTGTTCGACCTGATCGCGGCCGGGGCCCGGGTGCATCAGGCTTCGGGCGCTCTGCCTCGCGGGCTCACGGTCGGCCGAGGCAGCGATCAGGCGCCGGGCGGCCACCGGGGACAGCACCGTGTGCCCCTCGGCGGCGACGCGCACCAGGCCGATCAGGTCCTGCGGCGGCGTGGACTCAGGCCGTCCACGCCGGGCATGCGCAGGTCCATGAGCACCACGGCGGGCCGGCCCCGCAGCACCGCCTCGACGCCGGCTGGCTCCCTGTGCGGCCGTTCAACGAGGTTCTGACCGGCCTGTTCACCGGGCACGTCGGCACCGACTGGCGGCAGCTGGGGGTGGTGGCGGCGTGGGGCGCCATCGGCGCGGTCGTCGCGGTCCGCCGCTTCCGCTGGGTCCCCAAGCCTTAGCGGCGGGCCGGGCCGGCGGCCCCACGCGACGAGCGGCCGGCTCGGCATAGCGGGCGGCGAGCGGCCCGACGATGACCAGGATCAGGACGTAGGCCGTGGCCAGCGCCCCGAGCCGGGATCCGGTCCCGGCACTGACCGCGAGCCCGGCGATAACGATGGAGAACTCACCGCGCGCGACAAGGGCGCCGCCGGCCCGCCACCGCCCACGGGCGGAGATCCCGGCCCGCCGGGCGGCCCAGTGGCCTGTGGCGATCTTGGTAGCGGCCGTGACCACGGCCAGGATCGCCGCAGGCAGCAGAACCGGCGGGATCTCGGCCGGGTCGGTGCTGAGGCCGAAGAACACAAAGAAGACCGCGGCGAACAGGTCGCGCAGCGGGCTGACCAGTGTCTGGGCACCCTCGGCGACCTCGCCGGACAAGGCGATGCCGACCAGGAACGCGCCCACGGCCGCGGAAACCTGAAGTTCCTGGGCCAGCCCGGCGACCAGCAGCGTCAGGCCGAACACGACCAGCAGGAGCTTTTCCGGATCGTCGTGCGAGACGAAGCGGGAGATCACCCGGCCGTACCGCAGCGCGATGAACAGCACGCCGCCCGCCGCGGCAAGCGCGACGGCCAGGGTCAGGCTGCCCGTGGTCAGGCCGACACCCGCCACGAGCGCGGTGAGGATCGGCAGGTAAACGGTCATGGCGAGGTCCTCGAGGACGAGGATCGTGAGGATCACCGGGGTCTCGCTGTTGCCGACCCGGCCCAGGTCGCGAAGGATCTTGGCGATCACGCCAGACGACGAGATCCAGGTGATCCCGCCCAGTGCGACGGCTGCGACCGGCCCCCAGCCGAGCAGCAGTGCCGCCGCAGCTCCGGGCAGCGCGTTGAGCACGAAGTCGACCACACCGGCCGGGTAGTGGGTTTTGAGGCTGGTCACCAGCTCGGGCGCGGTGTACTCCAGGCCCAGTGTCAGCAGCAGCAGGATCACGCCGATCTCTGCGCCGGCCGCGATGAACTCCTCGCTGGCGCTGAGCGGCAGCAGCCCCCCGCGCCCGAAGGCGAGCCCGGCCAGCAGGTACAGGGGAATCGGGGACTGACCGTAGCGTCCTGCCAGGCGGCCGAGCAGGCCTAGCGCGAGGATGATGCCACCGAGCTCAGCCAGCAGAGCGGCATGCACCGCTCAGTCCTTGGTGAGCAGCGCCGCGGCCGCGTCGGCCCCCTCGCGGGTACCGACCACGACCAGCGTGTCACCGCCGGCCAGCCGGAAGGCCGCGGCGGGGGAGGGGATGGGGTTGGGCCCGCGCAGGATGGCGACGATCGACGCCCCGGTGCGGGTCCGCAGCTGCGTGGTGCCGAGCGGGCGGCCGTGCCAGCGTGACGCGGCGGACAGCGCGATGCGCTCGGCGACGAGGCCCAGCTCGTCGGCGTGCAGCAGGCGGGGGTCGTCGTGCCCGGCCAGCAGCGCGTCGGCGAGCACGGCCGCCTCGACCGCGGTCAGGTGCAGCGAGAAGGCCGCGCCGTCGGAATCGCCGCCGCGGTAGCCGTCCAGGCTGCGCGAGCCGTTCCGGTGCGCGATCACCGACAGGTGCTCGCCGTCCGCCGTGGTGAAGTCGTACTGCAGGCCGACGCCCGGCAAGTGCTTGATGCGGGTGCGCGCAGACACTCACGGCTCCCTTCCCTGTGGCGTGCTGGCCGCGCCCAAGTGAGTGAAAGGCCGGGGCCACCCCCGAGGGCGTGTGCCGCCAACCCCGGCCAGGGACGCCGCACGCCGGCGGCTCCTGTGTCCTGGGTACCGGCGGGGGAAGAAACCGGCGTGTGCGCGCGGTGTAGTCCAGATGGAGGAATCCGTTAACCGTCAGTGCCGCGCGTCGCGGCCGGGATCTCCGCCCTCGAACCGAGGCGCCGCTTGCTGCTCGCCGACGCAGGACACGGCCGTCGTCTCCTCCGCCTCGGGCAGTGCCGTGACCCAGCGCCGGATCTCCTCGGTCGTGGTCATGCACGCACGATGGCCGCACGCTCTCCGGATAACCCGGCCGTGATCAGCTGGCTGTGCAGATCCAGCAGCACCGGGATCTCGTCGCGGCCCGCGCGGCCCATCCCGCATTCCGTGCAGACGCCCCAGGCACGAGGACCGCCCGGGCTGGCCGCCAGGGCCTCGTCGATCAGCCGCGCCTGCTCCTCGCTGGTGCCCGGCGCCTGCTCGGCCGGATGGTACGGCACCAGCGCGAAGTTGAGCTCGGTGTCGGGGTCCGTGGCCAGCTCGGCCAGCGGCGCGAAGTAGGCCTCGTCGCGCTGGTCCTGCGGCACGGTGAACGAGACGAAGCTCACCTGCCGCGTGGCGGCCGCGGCGACCGCGCTCAGCACCCGGACCTGCAGCGCCAGCGACTCCGGCTGCGTGAAGTGGTGGTGGCCGTAGTCGCCGTAGCACAGGTGCATCCCGGCCGGGACGTCCGCGGGCACCTGGTCGACGCAGCGCACAAGGGCGGCGACAACCATGTCGAAGGCCTGATCGCCGTTTGGCGCGAAGGCGTTTTCCAGCACGCCGAACTCCACCGCGACGTCCCACTGCACCGCGACGTCGCCATGCGGGATCTCGCTGAGCAGCCGGTCCAGGTCGGCGAACATCGCCTGCTCATAGGAGCCGATCAGCGTCTGCTGCTGCTCCGGGACGATGTAGCCGCCGATCGAGGCCAGCGGAGTCGGGTACTGAACCTGGAACCGGACACCGGCCGGGATCACGCCCTGGTTCCGCAGCGCGACGAAGGTCTGGTATGACGCCAGGTAGGCGTCGGCGTAGCCCAGGTTCGGCCAGCTCACCTCGGCCGGATCGACGCCCTCGGCCAGCTGGAGCTTGGGCATGTTCTCGTAGTCGCCCTCTGCCGCATCCAGCCCCTCCGGGACCAGCCAGGGAAGCTCCAGGAATCTCTGCAGCTGGAAGAAGATCCAGTTGTTGCGGTCCCCGGTTTCCCCGTCGGGTAGACGCCGAAGGCCCGCCGGCACCCGCGAGGTGATCTCGCGCATCACCGTCTCGCCATCGGCCAGGTTGACGCTCCCGTTGAAATGGACATGATCCGCCGCCATGGCACGCATCCCCTCCCACTGCGTTCGCCCAGTGGTCGTACAGCCTCCCACCCGCCCGTGACCTGTGTAAACAGGCGGTCGGTGTGCGGACCGTGCGGATCGGTCCAGGTCGCCGTTGCGTCAGTTGCACCACTGATACTTTCTGATGCCACTCCATCACGGTTGCGTGAGGCGCTGCTGTCCCCCGGATGGCTGGAAGACGACGACGGCGGCGGTGATCAGGAGCAGGGCTGCTCCCACGCGCAGTCCGACGCTGGTGCCGCTGGTGAACGCGTCGCGGGTGGCGCCGAGGAGGTGCCCGCGGGCGCCGGGACCCGGGGCGCCGGCCGCGTAGTGCAGGGCGGCGGTCACCGAGTGCCTGATCGCCTGGCCCCGCGCGCCCGGGACGTCTTGCAGCGCGGCGGGCAGGTGGCTCGCGAAGCGGGTGGTGAGCACCGAGCTCAGCACGGCGACGCCCAGCGCCGAGCCGATCTCGCGGGTGGTGCTGGCCAGGCCGGAGCTGACACCCGCGTGGCTGGGCGGAAGTGCGTGCACGATCATCCCGGACAGCGGCGGCATCGCCAGTCCCATGCCGCCGCCGATGACCGCGAGCAGCAGGCCGTAGAGCGGGTAGGGGGTCGCGGCCGTGGCGAACGACAGGAGCACCAGCCCGGCCGCGAGGATCAGCATGCCGAGAATGATCGTGACGCGGGCGCCGGCGCGCGCGGCAAGCTGCGGGCTGCGCGCGCTGACGAACGGCATCAGCGCGGCGATCGGGAGGATGCACACGCCGGCCAGCAGCGGTGAGTAGCCCTTGACGTCCTGCAGGTACTGGGCGTTCACGTAGTAGAGGCCGAACAGCGCGAAGAACAGCGTGATGATCCCGAGAGCTCCGGCCCGCACGCCGGGCAGCCGGAACATGCGCGGATCGAGCATCGGGTGGGCGGCGCGCGTTTCGTACCAGGCGAAGGCCGCGAGCAGCGCGATCGCGAGGGCCAGCGACCCGAGGACCCGCCAGGAGTCCCAGCCGAACCCCGGGGAGCCGATGATTCCGTACAGCAGCGCCACGCTGCCCGCGATGAGCAGCAGCGCGCCAGCGCCGTCGACCGGGTCGTCGTGCGGGGTCTGGGCGGGCACTCTCGCGGCGATCAGCAGCGCGGCCCCGACGGCGACCGGGACGCCCGACCAGAAGAGCACGCGCCAGCCGCCGAGGCCCACGGCCAGGCCGCCGCCGAGGTTGCCGAGGGCGCCGCCGACACCGGTCAGGGCCGACCACAGCGCCACCGCCCGCGGGCGATGCGCGGGCTCGAGCCGGGCGAGCGTGACCGCGAGCGTTGCGGGCAGCACGAACGCCGCACCCACCGCACTCAGCGCACGCCCGCACATCAGCACCGCGACGCTGGGTGCCAGCGCGGCCAGGGCCGACCCCGCCGCGAACATTCCCAGGCCGGCCAGCATCCCGCGCTTGCGGCCGAACCGGTCGCCGAGCGCCCCCGCAGGAATCAGCAGGCAGGCGAACACCAGCGTGTAGCTGTCCACGATCCAGGCGGTCCCGGACACCGACGGCCTCAGGCTGCCCGCCTGCAGGCTCGGGATGGCGAGATTGACTGCGGCGACCATGCCGATCACCAGGACCACCGCAGGCGCGATCGCAGCGACCGCAGTGCCCGCGGTCGCGGGCCGCTTGCCCGTCGGCGCAGTGACGGCCGGCTGCTGGAGCTCCTGAGACGTTCGGGTGGGCGACATGCCCGAAACTCTAGACGCAACGTTGTGTCTAGTCAATGGGGGAGCACCGGGTCCCTGGGCGCTCACCCCGGCGCTCAGATCATCCTGGAGCGCTGCCGCCTGCCGTTATTCGGCGTAGAACGGGCGAACCTCGATCGCGTGGTAGCGGGCGATCGGGTGCGCGATCGCGAGGTCGATCGCCTGCTGGCGGCTGGTGCAGCTGACTACGTCGATCCCGGCGATGAACTCCTTGGTCTCGGTGAACGGCCCGTCGCTGATCAGCGCCTCCCCGTCGCGGGCGCTGATCGTCCGGGCGGTCTCCGGGCCCTCCAGCGCGTTGCCGAGGATCTGCAGGCCGCGGGCCTCCGCGTCCTGCTTCCACGCCTCGCCCTCGCCCATCAGCGCCTGGTCGTCGACGGGCACCGCCGGGGTTGCGCCCATCCACATGATCAGCGCGTACGGGCGGGAGTCACCGTCCTCGCCGCGCCCGAACGCGAGCGCCTTCTCGCCCACCTGGAGGCCGGCCATGAACGGCCGCACCTCGATCCGGTGGAACCGGGTGATGGGGTTCTTGACCGTCACCTCGACCGCCTCGTCGAGATCCGCGCATTCGAGCACGTCGAAGCCGGCCATGAACTCCTTGGTCTCCGCGAACGGGCCGTCGGTCACAAGTGCCTCGCCGTCGCGCACGCGCACCGTCGCTGCCGTGGCGGGCAGGTCCAGCTCGCGGCCGAACAGCCGCACGCCGCGGCCGTCCATCTCGTCGATCCAGCGGGGGAGCTCCCGCTGCATGTACGCCAGGGCGTCCGGCGCCACGACGCCGTCGCTGCTGTGCTCGGTGCTCCCCGCGATGATCATGATGTACTTCATGTCAGTCTCGCTTCCCGTGGACGGCTCTACCAACCCGACGACGAACGTCTACCAACCCGACGACGAACGGGGATGGCCCAGAAGGACACGTGCGCTTATAAGTTGCCGGGCCGGTAAGTTGCCGGGCCGGGCCCTGGGGGCCGCGTATGCTGGCTCGCGGTCTTTGGCCTGCGGCTCCGTAACAGGTAATACTCGTTCGGTGAGCAATCTACTACCGTCGCCTGATCCCGCCGAGATGGCTTTCCGGTTCCGCTCCGGGCGGCTGTGCCTGAACTTCTGCGCCACGGTCGGCGAGCGATGGCGCGGCCAGCACGAGAGGCTGCCGGCCGCGCGGGATCTGGCTCGCTGGTATGTCGAGGCAGGTCTCGTCGGCAGGCCCCCGTGCCTGGACGAGGACGACCTGGAGCGCGCGAGGACCGTCCGGGAGGCGATCTACCGCTGCGCGACGGCGCTGGTGGCCGACCAATGGCCGCCCAAGCGGGCAGATGAGACCATCATCAACGCGGCCGCCCAGAACGCGCCGCTGGTGCCGCAGCTTCGCGGGGCGAAGCTGCACTGGGCGATGCCAGCCGGGACCTCCGGCCCCGCGCTGCTGAGCAGCGTCGCGCGGGACGGGATCGACCTCTTCACCGGTCCCTACACGGGCCGGGTCCGGGCCTGCGCGAGCGACCAGTGCGGAATTCTCTTCCTGGACTCCAGCCGGCCCGGCCAGCGGCGCTGGTGCTCGAGCACGGCGTGCGGCGGCCGGGATCGCGCGAGCAATTACCGCCGGCGCCGGTCCGCCACCCCGGCCGGCCCTGACCGCCAGGCCGCTGCCGCCGGAACCAGTCTTGCTGAGCCGTAGGCGTCACGTGTATAACTAGTGATGTGACGGAAAAGGGCGAGATCACAGAGCAGCCGGCCGCCGAGATCGTCTCCCTGGATCATCTCGTCCTGACGGTCTCGGACATCGAAGCGACGGTGGCTTTCTACGCGCGCGCCCTCGGCATGCTCGACGTCACATTCGGGGCCGGGCGCCGCGCCCTGGCCTTCGGCAACAGCAAGATCAACCTGCACCAGGCCGGCGCCGAGATCGCGCCGCACGCGGCCCGGCCAACCAGGGGCAGCGCCGACCTGTGCCTGATCACCAGCACGCCGCTCGGCCAGGTCGTTGCGTCGCTGGTGCGCCAGGGCATCCCGGTGGAGGACGGGCCAGTCCCGCGGACCGGCGCACTCGGGCCGATCACCAGCGTCTACATCCGCGATCCCGACGAGAACCTCATCGAGATCTCCCGGTACTGAGCAGACGGCATGCCTGTGGAACGCCGCGACCTTGGCCTCGCCGGCCTGCCCAACGCCCGTGATCTTGGCGGCTACCGCACCAGTACCGGCGCCATGGTACGGCGCGGTGTCCTGTTTCGCAGTGGCGCACCGGCCGGGGCGACGGATGCCGACCTGGCCGTCCTCGGCGGCCTGGGCATCGTGCAGGTCATCGACCTTCGGGGTGACTCTGAAATCGAGGCCTTCGGGGTTGGCCGGTGGGATGTGCCACGCATCCACCTCCCGGTCGCTGACACCGGGCGCGGCATCCTCGCGCAGTTGTCGGAGGCCGCGAACGCCAAGACCGCGACCGCCTGCATGGCGCGCCGGATGATGACCGACAGCTACCGCCAGTTCGTCTCCGACGGGCGGGCCCGTGAACGGTTCGCCGCCGCTGCCGGGCTCGTTGCGGCGCCCGGTGGCATCCCCGCCATGTTCTACTGCACGGCAGGGAAGGATCGCACCGGCTGGCTGGCCGCCGTCATCCTCACCGCGCTCGGGGTCGACGAGCGCACTGTCGTCGCCGACTACCTGATCACCAACACCTGCCTCACCACGGGCCGCGCTGCTGCCGGGAGGCAGAGACTGCTCGAGTCCCTGCGCACCTTCATCGACGACGCGCAGCTCATCCTGCCCGTCATCGAAGCGGATCCGGCTTACCTCGCAGCGGCCTTCGACGAGGCCCGCCGCATCTACGGCACATTCGGGGCCTTCCTCCGCCGCGGGCTACACCTCGACGTCGCCCAGTTGCGCCGCAACCTGCTCGCGTGAGTCATCGTGCGCTGACCGGGCTCCAGCCCTCGGCGTTGAGCTGCCACGTCTGCGCCGGCGCGGCGAGGAGCGTGTTCCGGCCGCAGTGCGACCAGTTCCCGGCGACGGGCCTGATCGCGGTGCGCACGGTCGTGGCGCCGGGCGAGGTTTCGATCCGCAGGTCTGTCCACGCGTGCGGCCACTCCACGAGCGCCGGGAACCCGAGCTGCAGAATCCGGCCCTCGCGCTGGGTGACGGCGGTGTGCAGGTGGCCGTGGAGGACGAGGATCGGTCCCGCGTGCTGCTCCGCGGTGCCGCGCGCTTGCCGCAGGTTTATCAGGTCGCCTGGATAGCGTAGCCCGGCGGCCAGCAGCGTCCCTTCCTGGCTGAGCAGCGGATAGTGCCCGGCCCACAGCAGAATCTGCGAGGCAGCGACCGAGACGTCGGGCAGGCTCGTGGCCTCGCAGGTCTGCCCGCCGTCGTCGCTGCGCAGCCCGGGCCCCGCGACGGTCACGCGATCGCCGAGACGCAGCGGCTCGTGGTGCACGACCTGGCAGCCGCCGATCTGCTCGGCGGCCAGGTCGAGTGCGCGGGAGTCCCGCGCGGCGTCGTGGTTGCCCGGTACCGCCCAGCACTCCAGGCGGGCGCTGGCGATCGCGGACAGCGCCGCGCCGATCATCTCCGGCGTGCCGTCGTCGGAGATGTCACCGAGCAGCAGGATGCGCCGGTGCCCCGCTTGCACGATCTCGGCGAGCGCAGCCTGAAGCAGCTGCGGCGTCACGGACCTCCGGAGAGCATTGTTCCAGGCGCCGTCCGGCGTTCCCTCGGGTGAGAGGTGGGTGTCTGAAAGCACGGCGAGCTGAAGCGCGGTGGTCAGGGCAATCTCCAATCCGAGATGGCAAGGTCGAATATCTTCCTGGCGAAGCCGTCCTGCTCGACCGGATCCAGCGTCTCGCGGGCAGCTGCGGCGACCGCTGGGTGGTGCGCCCCAACGGCGTAAGCACACCCGGTCACGGCGAACATGGGGATGTCATTGGGCATGTCCCCGAAGCTGACAGCGGCCGCGGGATCCGCTCCCAGCGCTTCCAGCGCGCGCAGGACGCCGGTGCCCTTGTCGACGACCGGCGACGTGACGTCGAGGATGGGCTGCCCGGCCACCTGGCTCAGGCCCGTGCGCACCTCATGACCGGCAAGCATCCGGGCGATCTCCGCCAGGACGTCGCCCGTGTGCACCAGCGCGATGGAGACGCACCTCATGCCGGACAGCACGCTGGCGGCGACGCTTGCGCCCTGCATGCCAGCGCCCATGCCCGGTCTCAGCGTCCGGAACGTCTCGGTGGCGTGCCACGTCGCGCCGTCGAAGCCGGCCATCCCGGCTCCGTATCCCTGCGCGGTCCCGGCGACCTGGCTGACCGCCGCGCTCGCCAGGTTGAACTGCCAGAGCCGGCGCGGCCCCGCATAACCGATGGCACCCGAGCAGCACACCGCGATCTCCGCATAGTGGGTCAGCGCGGTGAGCGCGCGCAGCGAGGTCGGGGCCCGGCCAGTGGCGAAGACGATCGGTATGCCCGCCGCCCGTATCGCGTCAAGCGCCCGGATCGTGGCAGGGGAGACCGACGAGTCCTGCGCCACCAGCGTGCCGTCGAGATCCGCGACGACCGCCTCAATCCGCAAGGAAGGCATCCCGGGCAGAAACGATCGCGGCCAGCATCGCGGTGTAGTCCTCGTCGCCGCGGCCCTCGTTCTCGGCCCTGAGGAGCCAGGACCGGACCGAGTGCAGCACTGGCAGCATGAGGTCCTCGCGCATCCCGTGCATCCCGGCGGCGCCGACCATGAGGTCGGCGTCCTTGCGGGCGAGCGCGAGACGGAACCGGGCCGGGAACTGGCCAGTTTCCATGGCCGGCCGGCGTCGCCCGGCCTGCTCGGCCAGTGGTGTGACCGCGAGGATGTCGAACGTCTTCTCCCTCGGGAGGTTCAGCCGGTCGGCGAGGGCTACGGCTTCGCCGAGGACCGCCAGCACTCCCAGCAGTGCGAAGTTGGCGACCAGCTTGGCTGCCGAACCAGTTCCCAGGCTGCCAGCGTAACGGGGGGTGCCGAGAGACCGCAGCAGCGGATCGGCCCGATGGGCGGCTGCGGCCGTCCCGCTGACAAAGATCTGAAGCCTGCCCTGCTCAGCCTCGGCAACGCTACCCAGGAACGGAGCATCCAGGACCTCAGCCCCTCCAGGCAGGGCGTCCGTGAGCTCGGCCACCGCCGCGGGGCCGACGGTCGACATCACGATGATCAGTGTGCCGGGGTGAGCCCCCGATGCGATGCCGTCATGACCCTGAGTCACAGCGGCCAGCGCTGACGGGTCGCTCACCGTCACGATGACGGTGTCCGCCTGCGCGCAGGCCTGGGCGGGGCTCGACGCAGCCGTCGCGCCCTTCTCGACGAGGAGACTCGCCGCGCTCGCCGTGCGATTCCAGATAACTGTCTGGTGACCGGCGCTGTGGAGGCGGTCGGCGATCCGTGAGCCGATGGCGCCCAGTCCCAGCACGGCGACCGTTCCGTCCCTGGTAAGGCAGCGAGCGTTCACGGGTAATCCGGGCCAGAACGGGGTGCCAGCGGTCCGACGCGCGCCAGGAAGCGGGCCAGGCCGGTGTTGAATGCCGCGGGCTGCTCGAGGTTCGGCATGTGCGCGGAATGCTCAACCAGCAGCAGATCAGCGTCCGGGATGTGCCCGGCCATCTCCTCGGCGTCGGCAAGGGGAGTCAGCGTGTCCTGTGTGCCGACGGCCACCAGCACGGGGAAGTCGATCCGCCTGAGCAGGTCAACGTAGTCAGGCCGGCTCGCTCGCGCACGCAGCGCGGCAGCCGCGCCGCTGGGCGGGGTGCGGCGCATCATGTCCAGCACGTGGCGTGCGGTGTCGGGCCGGCCGGAGAGAGTCGCCGGCGCGATCATCTTCGGGAGGAACTCCATCGCGTAGCTGTCCATGCCCTCGGCCAGCAGGCGATCGGCGGTCTCGTGGCGCACGCGCCTCATCTCCGGGGTATCGGCCCGGGCGGAAGTGTCGGCGAGGATCAGGCCCCGAAGCCGCCCGGGAAACAGCCGGTAGAACTCCATGGCCACCTGGCCGCCCATGGACAGCCCGCCGAGAACGACCCGGTCGATCTGGAGCGCGTCCAGCATGGCGGCGGTGTCACGCGCAAACTCCTCGAAAGCCGTAATGCCGGTGGCAGAGGAGCTGGCGCCGTAGCCACGCAGGTCTGGCGCTATGACGCGCCACCCGAGCTCGCCGCACAGATCGGTCTGTGGCTGCCACATTGTCCGGTCGAACGGGTGACCGTGCAGCACGACAAGGACGTCGCCGTGGCCGCGATCCTCGAAAGAAATCGTGCCGTGTGGCAGCCGCACCGTAGGCATTCACCCTCCTGAGGCAGTACGTCAGCGAACGTAATCGATGTACTCTTGCACAGTCAATAAGAACAATGTTCTCGGTGCAATATGAGTGAGGCGGCTGCCGATGGATGCGGGATATCTCGCGCTGGCGGATGAGCTTGCCACCGAGATCGGGTCGGGGCGGCTTCGGGCCGGCGAGCGGCTGCCGACGCAGCGCCGCTTCGCTCGCGAGCGGCGGATAGCCCTCTCGACCGCTGCCCGCGTCTACCAGGAGCTGAAGAAGCGGGGGCTCGTGGTGGGCGAAACCGGCCGCGGCACCTTTGTCCGGGCCGCCGGCGATGACTTCCTCCTGGCGCTCACCCAGCCGAAGTCATCCGGCATCGATCTGGAGCTGAACTTTCCTCAGCTGCCGGACCAGGCCGCGCTGCTGTCCCAGGCGATCAAGGACACGGCACGGCCGGAGAACGTGGCCGCAAGCCTGGCGCCAGCCGGGCCCCGCGGAACGGCGGCGGCACGCTCGGCGGCGGCGAACCTGATTGCCCGGCCCGGGTGGTCGCCCGCGCGTGACGGAATACTCTTCGCGGGAAACGGGCGCCAGGCCCTGGCCGGCACGGTGGCCGCGCTGGCCCGGCCCGGGGAGCGTCTCGGCGTCGAGGTGGTGACGTATCCGGTGGTGAAGGCGATAGCCGCGCGCCTGGGGGTCAGCCTCGTCCCCCTGCCAGTGGATGATCTCGGCGTTCTTCCGGGGGCGATAGCAGGCGCGCACCGCACCGCACCGCTGAGCGCCGTCTACCTGCAGCCCGCGCTGCACAACCCGCTGGGCCTGACGATGACGGCACAGCGACGCAGCGAGGTAGGCGGGCTGCTCACTGACCTCGGCCTGATCGCGATCGAAGATACGATCTACGGATTCCTGCATGACGAGCCGCTTCTTGCGGCGGACAGCCCGGATCGTGTGGTGGTGATCGACAGCCTTTCGAAGCGCCTCGCCCCGGGCCTGAGCGTCGGCATCGTCGCCTCGCCGCCCGATCTGGCAGAGCGGATCTCGGCTGCTTTGCGCGCGGGGGGATGGACCGCCCCCGGCTTCGCGCTCAGCGTCGCGACGCGATGGCTGGAAACCGACGTCGTCGCCGGCATCACGCTGGGCAAGCGGCGTGACGCCGCGGACAGGCAGGCGATCGTGCAGCGGACCCTGGGCTCGTATGACATCGCGGGCGACCGCCGTTCCTATCATTGCTGGTGGCGGCTCCCGGCCCGGTGGAGAGCCGACCTGCTCGTCGCGCAGGCCGCCCGCCGCGGGATCGCGATCACGCCGGGCTCGAGCTTTGCCATCCAGCCGGGCCACGCCCCAGACGCGGTCCGGCTGGCGCTCGCAGCGCCTCCCGTTCCGGTCCTGGATGCGGCGCTGCGGGAACTGGCCGCGATCGTCGAGCTCGGCCCCGACGACTCACCGCTCGAGTAGGCCGTCCAGAATCTGATCAGAGGTGCGGCGATGCGCGAGGAGGATTCCGGATGCTCGTTCAGATCAACGACAACAGCCTGAACGTCGAGGTGCTGGGCCCGGAAGGAGCCCCGGTCATCATCGTGCACCACGGTGGCGGCGGCATCGGTTCCCTGGCCGAGCCGAAGTCGAGTTTCGGCTGGCTGGCGGACACGTTCCGGATCGTGGTCTACGACGCCCGCGGCTGCGGCATCAGCGAGGGCAAGCCGCCGTTCAGCCACGCGCAGTGGGCGGCGGACCTGGACGGGGTGCGCCAGTGGGCGGGCGCCGACCAGGTCATCGTGGCCGGTGGCTCGTACGGCGGGTTCATCGCGATGGAGTACGCGATCGCCTACCCCGAGCACACGCGCGCGATGATCCTGCGCGACACCTCCCCGGACAGCTCGAACCTGAAGCGGGTGTTCGAGAACGGCCGCAGCCAGACGCGCGTGGAGCTGAACTGGGACAACTTCGAGCGCTACTGGACCGGCCACATCCGCGACGACGCCGACCTCCAGGCCTGCTGGGCCGAGATCGCCCCGCTGTACTCCTACGAGGACGACAGGGAGCGCGCGGCGGCGCGGGTGAAGAACGGCAGCTACCGGCACGAGACCCACAACTGGTGCTTCCAGAAGAACCGGCCGGTCTACGACGTCAAGCCCGCCCTCCCCGGCGTGCGCTGCCCCACGCTGATCACCGTCGGCCGGCACGACTGGGTGACCCCGGTGGAGATGTCGGAAACCATCGCCTCGCTCATCCCGGACTCACAGCTGGTGATCTTCGAGAAGTCGGGCCACTCACCGCCCAGCGACGAGCCCAAGCTGTTCCGGCGCACCGTCACCGATTTCCTCGAGCGGGTAGCCCCCGAGGCATTCGCCGGAACGCGCTAGCGGCTGGGCTGGCCGCGCCGGTCAGGCGAAATAGTGCCCGGCGTCGAGGTCGGCGATGAGGCCGGGGTGGGTGGGCTCCCAGCCCATCCGCTGGCGGGTCAGCGCGCTGGAGGCGGGGTTGTCGGCGGCGGCGAACAGATGCCGGCGGCTCGGGCTAGGCCAGGACGAGGGATGCCGGCTCGAGCGTGCTGGCTCCCATGCACCAGCCGGCGTCGTCGTGGCACACCGGCAGCACCGGAGCGGAGGCAGGCAGGCTCAGCCGCACCGGCCCCGAATCGTGAGGTGTGGCCGCGGGGATGGCGGCGAGGCGGCCGTCGGGATCACCGGGACGGCGGCGCCTGCCCGGGATTCCGGCCATCCGGCTGCCCGGGGCTCCGGCCAAACGGTCGAACGTGCCCAGGCGATCGATGCGGACCACGGTCTGCCGCTCCGCCCGCCACAGCACCCCTTCGTACGCCCACTCGAAGGCCAGCACCCGCCCGGACAGCGCAACGGTCAGCGCGGTGAAAGCGCGGTCGCCAGGCAGCCCGGGCAAGCTCTGGCTCGAGAGAGCGTGGAAGCCGCACGTGCACCCCGGGTCGGGAGCGGCGTGAGCGCCTCGCCCACCGCGGCGCAGGCACTCGGCCCTTGCGTCCGCCGGATAGCCCGCCCCGCCTCGCAGCGGAACGAACAGCTCGCCGCTTTGCCGCGCCAGCTTGTGGGCCCACACCACCCACAGCCCATCCGCGGTCACGGTCAGATGCTCTTCGAGTCCTTCGGGCAGGTGCGGGCGGGTGCCAGTGCCGGCCACGAAGTCAGCTACCAGGCGATCTCCCCTGCACATGGCGACCTCCTCCTCAAAGCAGCTAATTCGAGAGTAAACCCGGTCCAGAGGCTCCAGGGCCACCATTCCGGACCTCCGCCGCCTGCCGGACGGGGGAGGGGGACCGGGGCGGCGATGACGGGGCTTTGATCACAAAAACCCTGTTGCGACTGCCCAGTCAGCGCGAACTGCCGTTCATGGGGTCACTCGGCAGGCGGGACGTCGCGGACAGCGCGTTCCCGCAGGTCGGGAACGTATCGCGCGGCGGTCGCGAAGTCGTTGTCATCGTGCAGCACGACCAGGTCATGCTGGGCGGCCGTGGCACAGATCAGCAAATCGACGGCCGACAGCGCGCGGTGGGCGCCGTGACGCAGAAGGCGATACTGGGCGGACTCTATCCATCGCCATGCAGCCTTGGGGACAGCTGCGTCTGAGTACAGGGCGGCGAACATGTCCGACATCTGCTCGTACTCGTCGATCGTGCGGGCCGATCGGCTGAACTCGACGCGCTGGGGCTGGCAGGAGCCGACCGCGCCTGAAGAGATCACTTCGGCCCAGCCTGCCCGAAGCTCGGCATCCCGCAGGATTCGCCACAGGGCCGATGAGTCCAGCAGGTAGCGGATCACGCCGGGTCTTTTTCGGCGGCCCGCCGATGCTGCCAGTCGTCGAAGTCCCACCCCGCCGCCAGCCCGGCATAGCGCTCCAGAGCTGCGATACGCCGGTGCCGGGCGGCGAACTCCCGCAGAGCCAGATTGACGGTGTCCTTCTTTGTCCTGGTCCCGGACAGCCGCATGGCCTCGGCGAGGGCGTCGTCATCAATATCTATCTGTGTCAGCGCCACGATCCACCACCACCATGTTGAAGTTATACATGGGAATTGTATGTCATCAACATCGGTCGTCGCCTTGGCAACCGCCATGTTGGGGCGCTCCGCTGGCGCGCCGGGTGTATTCAGCCGGAGGTGTCGTGCCGGTGCAGTTCGGTTTCGAGCAGGTCCATGGCCTTGAGGAATGCTTCCTGCTCGCTGGGGGTGAGCTGATCCAGAACGCGGGCCAGCGGCTTGGCGGCGCCGTCGAGCCACTGGCCGATCAGGGCCGCCTGGCCGGGGACGATCTGGACGATCGTGCGCCGCCTGTCGGCCGGGTCCGGGCGCCGCTCGACCAGGCCGGCGCGGTCAAGGTCGGCGAGCACGCCGCTGACCGTGGGCAGGGTCAGGCCCAGCTGGGAGGCCAGTTCCCCGACGGTGAGCGGGCCGCCGCGGATCTGCTCGAGCGCGGCGACGTGCCGCGGGCTCAGCGGGGCTGGCGCGTGCGGCGCGTGGTCGTGCCAGCGGCGCATTCCCCTGATCACCCGGGGAAACAGCTGCATCAGGCGCAGGCACAGCGCGGAGTGCTCCGAGCCGCCCGCCGCGTCCGCCATGGGCCTGCCTTCCGGGTGCGCTGTCCTTCCGGGTGCGCCGTGCCACCTTGACAGCCGGAACTAAGTTTATATGCTTCCGGTAACAAAACTATTCTGTTCCAGGAACGGAATGTGCGGAGGGTGGCATGGCACCGCAGGGACAGCTGACGGCCTCGGCGCTGCAGGCGCTGGTCAAGGACGGCACGTTCACGGGGTCCTGGACCCTGGACCCGGCCCGGTCCGAGGTCCTGCTGGAGACCCGGCACACGTGGGGCCTGTTCCCGCTGCACGGCGTCTTCGGCCAGGTCACCGCCAGCGCCGTGGTGACCGAGGGCGGGCAGGCCTCCGGCACCTTCACGGTTGCCGCCGGGTCGATCGACACGAAGAACAAGACGCGCGACAAGGACCTGCGCTCGGCCAAGGTCTTCGACACCGCCAATCACCCGGACATCACCTACACGATCGACGGCGTGCAGCCGGCCGGCGAGGGCGTCCAGGTGACCGGCAGCCTGACCGTCCGCGGCCGCACGCTCCCGCTCTCCTTCGACGCGAAAGTCTCCGTCACGGACGGCGAGGTGCGGCTCGATGCCGAGGTCCCGGTCAACCGGGCGGACTTCGGCCTGACCTACAGCCCGCTGCGCATGGCGCCGATGCACAACACCATCGTCATCCACGCGCTGTTCACCCGCGCCTAAGTTCCAGAATTGCTCCGGACGGCAAGGCAACCGAACGGGGCGCCGGATGCTTCTAGCAGTCATGACCACTTCCTGGCGGCTCCGGCTATGACGACGGACCCGGGCGATGAGTTCGCCGCGTACGCGGCTGTCACCATCCCGTCCTTACGTCGGCTGGCCCTGCTGCTGTGCCGGAACTGGCACGACGCCGACGACCTCGTCCAGGCGGTGCTGTCGCAACTGTGCCAGCACTGGCACCGGGCCGCGACGGCCGACAGCACCGATGCGTACGTCCGCGGCATCCTCGTCCGCGAGTTTGTCCGGGGAAGGCGAACGGCCTGGGCCCGGCGGGTGAGCGTCACCGACCGGCCGCCCGAGATCCGGGCCCCGGCGGCCGACCTGGACGCCCTGCTGGACCTGCAGGCTGCCCTGGCGGTCCTCGCGCCGCGCCAGCGCGCCGTGCTGGTGCTGCGGTATTACTGCGACCTCGACGTAACCCAGACGGCTCAGGCGCTCGGCTGCGCTCCCGGCACGATCAAGAGCCAGACCGCCAAGGCTCTTGCCACCCTCCGGCGCACCCTGGCGTACAGCTCAGAGTCCGTCACCACCAGCCGGTGTGCCACAGCTCAGGTGGCGGGCCGAACCGACCGCTCCGACGAGGTGCATGGCCATGCTTGAGGACCAACTGAGAACGCTTTTCACCCTCGAGGCCGAAGTGGACCAGCCTCCGTCGCAGATCAGCGTGCCTGCGGCTGGCCACAGTGGCCGCACGCGGTGGCGTCGGCGGCGCGCATTAACGATCGCCAGCCCGGTCCTTGCCGCCGCCGCGGTCATCACGGTGATCGCTGCGTCGGCCGCCCTCTCCGGCGGTGGCCACCCCAACCCGCGCCCGGCCCGGCCGGCGATACCGGTGACCGCGCCTGGCCCGGCCGGATGGGCACGCCTTCCGGCGGCCCCGATCGCCGCCCGGAGCGAATACGCGTCCGTCTGGACCGGCAAGGAGATGATCGTCTGGGGCGGCTACTCGGGCACGGCCCAGTACGGCAACGGCGCCGTGTACGACCCGGCGACGCGGACCTGGACGAAGATGGCCGCCAGCCCGCTGGCCGGCCGGGACCTCCCGGTGACGGTCTGGACCGGCAAGGACATGCTCCTCTTCGGTGGCTCGGGTCCCTCCGGCTCCTACTCCAATGGCGCCGCCTACAACCCCGCGACCAACACCTGGCGCAAGCTGGCGCCGATCCCCGGCTCCCTCGGCGGCAACCTCACGGGCAGCGGCAGCTACGCCGTCTGGACCGGGAGAGTCATGCTGGTCTGGGGTTTCTTCGGGCACGGCCAGGGAGCACACGGGGGCGGCTCGCTGGCCGCCGCGACCTACGACCCGGCGACGAACTCGTGGGCGGCCGGGACGGTGGCGCCATCCCAGGCACCGCTGTTCGGCGAGGCCGTCTGGACCGGCAAGGAGATGATCGTCTGGGGGCCGTCGGCAGACTCGACCGGCCATCCCGAGGGCATCGCCTACGACCCGGCCACGGAGAAGTGGTCGACGCTGCCGGTCTCACCTCTCGGGCATGCCGGGCGCGACTCGATGGTGACCGTATGGACCGGCAAGTACCTGGTCGTTGGCGGGGGAGACAGTTCGGCAGGCATGCAGAGGGACGCCGCCGCCTACGATCCCGTGACCGGCACCTGGATGCGCCTGCCCGATGCGCCCGTGGGGTTCGAGGAGGGCGGAACGACCGCAGGCGTCTGGACCGGGGCCTCCGTCATCACGATCGAAGACGGGGTCGCGGGTGGCCGCCCGCTCAGCCTGGACCTCGCCACCAGAAGCTGGTCCGTCGGGCCGAAGGCCCCGGTGCCGGGACGGCAGGAAGCCTACGAGCTCTGGACCGGGTCAGAAGTACTCGTCTGGGGCGGCGGGGTTGCCGTCGGCAACAGCTGCTGCACGGCGGTCACACCGGGCTACAGCTACACGCCGTAGGCCATCTGACTGCTGCGGCTGCCCGCCGGCCAGGACCCGGGCCTGGCTTCGGCGGCCGCCGTGGCCCGCGGCATCGAATCGCTCCGCGATGCGATCTGACATCCGGCCAAGCTATGGGTGCTCGACGTCGATACGGCGGCTGACAGCCGCGGCGATGGCATCCAGGTCGCCTTCGTCGGAGCTGACGATGGCGTCGCCGCGCCGGAGGGCGCCCTCGACGACGCTGGCGTCGACGATGTCGGCGGTGCGGGCTCGGCCGGCGAGGATCCCGGCTGCCCTCGCCCTGGTGTCATCGAGGGCCTCGACCTCGCATCCGGCCAGCAGGCGGGCGAGCTGCGCCTGCCGAGGTGTTCCTCGCCAGCACTGGGCGACGACGGGCGCGGGGACGGTCGGCACGAGACGGCGAAGCAGAAGCGCACGATGGCGGGCCCAGATCAGCCGCTCACCCCGCTCGGCAGCGATCAGTGCCCCGGAGTCGTAGGTGATCCCAGTCACGCGGTTTGCCGGGTGGCGGACGACTGGCTGATCCTGGCGGCCCATTCGTCGGCCTCGGCGATCTCGTCAGGGCTGAACGGGCCGTGCTCGTCCTCGAACTGGCTGACCGCTTCGAGGCCGGCCCGGATGGTGAACTCCTTCCGCGCGGTCTGGGCGATCCAGGCGCTGTACGTCATCCCGGCGGACTGCGCGGCCGAGGCGATCTCGGCATCGAGTTCGGGCGGGATGGAAATGGAGCGCTTCTTGCGGACGGCCACGAGAAATGGTAGCACAGTAGTAGGACACGCAGAGAGCCACGGGTGGCGAACGCCAGCAGCACGCCCCTGGCCCCGGCACGGCGGGCGGTGAAGGCAAGCGCCTGTGCGGATGCCCGGTCGAGCCACTGCCAGTCGTGATTGATCGTCGTGATGATAGATAATGCCTCGCCGCACCGTGACGCGGGATGACAGGCTGGTTGCCGTGACGCAGCAGAGCACCGCGGACGCTGTACCCGAACGCTGGAACGCGGTTGACCCGAAATCCAACATGTGGATGGATCCGGCGCAGGATCCGAGGTTCGCAGGCCCCGAGCTGGAAGGCGAGCGGGTGACGCTCCTGGACTACCTGCGCGCTTACCGGCTGGCCCTGGAACTGAAGTGCGCCGGCCTCGACGCGGAGCAGTTGGCCCGGCGATCGGTGCCGCCCTCCACCATGTCCCTGCTCGGCCTGATCCGCCATATGGCCGACGTGGAGCGCAACTGGTTCCGGCGGGTGATGGCTCAGGCCGACGCGCCGCCGCTGTACTGGTCCGACGACGTCCTTGATGCTGACTGGGCGGGCGCGGTGGCCGATCCGGCGGTGGTGGACGATGCATGGCGCCTCTGGCGCGACGAGGTCGCCTTCGCGGAGCAGTTCGTCGCCGACTCACCCGACCTCGGCGTCCGCAGTCCCATGCAAGACGGCACGACCATCGCGCTGCGCGAGGTGATACTCCACATGGTCGAGGAGTACGCCCGCCACCTCGGCCACGCCGATCTGCTCCGCGAGCGGATCGACGGCCGCGTCGGCCAGTAACCCGGAACGAGCCGGGCGCCAGCCTGCGATCTCGCAGGCGATGGCGCTAGTCGCGCAGCTGGGGGAGTACTTCGGTGGCGATCCGTTCCAGCTGGTCCAGGTGGCCGGGGACCGTGATCGCGTTGAGGGCGCTGAAGCCTGCCCTGATGAACCCGCGCAGGCGCTCGGCTATCTGTTCCGGGGTGCCCGCCACGAGTTCGGGCCGAGCGGGATCGGGTCGGCCGCCGACGTGGATCGTCAGGTTGAGCGCGCAGGTGAAGTCCTGGTCGTTGTTGCCCCTGGCGGCCAGTACCTTGCGGTGCATGGCCAGGAGCTCGTCGTCTGGCACGTAGCCGAGGGAGGGGATCCAGCCGTCCGCGTGACGGCCGGTCACCCCCAGCGCCCGGTCCCCGAACGTGCCGAGCCAGATCGGGATGTGGTGTGCCGGCTTGGGCTCGAGGTCGGCGTCCTCGGTGCGGTACAGGCGCCCGGGGAAGCTGAAGTCCGGCTGGGCCCACAGGCCGCGGATGATCTGAATTGCCTCCTCCAGCCCGTCGACCTTCTCTCGCGGTGTCGGCGTGGTCAGGCCGAAGGCGCGGAACTCCGCGTCGGAATACCCGCCGCCCATGCCGAGGATCAGGCGGCCCCGGCTGAGCCGGTCAAGCGTCTCGGCCATCTTCGCCACGATGGCCGGCGGCCGGTATGGCACGCCCAGCACGCGGGTGGCGACGCGAATGCGGGTGGTGCTGGCGGCGATCCACGTCAGCATCGTCCAGGTCTCACGGGTCGGGTTCGTGCCGCACGGGTGGTCGGACGCCGAGACGAAGTCGTACCCGAGCGTCTCAGCCGCCCGTGCCAGTTCCACCGGGTTGCTGTCGGTGCTGGCCGGGATGTTCACGCCGAGCAGTAGCTGAGTCATGGTCGCTCCATGTCGTGGGTAGTCGCAGCCGGGGGAGCAGGAAGTGGACGAGTGGGCCGATGGACAGCGCGTACGCGACGGTGCCGATACCGACCGAGCCGCCGAGCAGGACGCCGGTGACCAGCACCGTGACCTCGATAGCGGTGCGCACGACCCGGATCGAGTAGCCTCGCCCGGCGAGGCCGGTCATGAGCCCGTCACGCGGCCCCGGACCCAGGCCGGCCCCTATGTAGCACGCGGTCGAGACCGCGTTGACCGCGACGGCCCCAGCCAGCATCGCCAGCCGGACAGCAATGGCGCGCGGCGAGGGGATCACCGAAAGGGCCTGGTCGGCCACCAGCCCGACGACGATCGCGTTGCTGACCGTGCCGAAGCCGAGACGCTGCCGCAGCGGGATCCACGCCAGCAGCACGATGCCGCTGACGCCGATCACAACCCAGCCGATCGGCACGCCCAGGTCCCGCGCGATGCCCTGATGCAGCACGTCCCACGGATCCAGACCGAGCCGAGCCCGGACCAGCAGCGCAATGCTCACCCCGAAGCCGGCCAGCCCCAGGTAGAGCCACGCGACGCGGGCGAGAAGCCGCAACTTTGCTGACACATCAGCAAGATTAGGAAGCGTTAGCTGACATGTCAATAAGTTCTGGGCTACCCTGGCTGCATGGCAGAGGGGCCGCTCACCGCACCGCGCTGGCTGACCGACCGGGAGCAGCGCGCATGGCGGGGATACCGCAGGATGAGCGCGCTGCTCGACCTGCAGATCGCTCGTGACCTGGCGAGGGACTCTGACCTGTCCGAATCGGACTACGACGTGCTCTCCACGCTGACCGAAGACCCGCTTCCCCCGGTCCAGGGCGTTCCGGCCCGCCAGGTCGCCGGCGCGCCCGCCACGCCCGCCACGCCCGCCGACGCCAGCGAGCCCTCCTGGCGGGCGACCGCCCTCGCCGATCGCCTGCTGTGGTCCACCAGCCGTCTGGCCCACCACGTCGGCCGCATGGAACGCCGCGGGCTGGTCGCCAAGGGCGCCTGCGGCGACGACGGGCGCGGCGCGACGGTGTTCCTCACCCCGCTGGGACGGCAGGTACTCGAGAACGCGGCGCCGCTGCACGTGACGTCGGTCCGCCGGCACTTCATCGACCTGCTCAGCCCCGAGGAAATCGACCAGCTGGGGGCGATCACCGCCAAGATGCTCGGTCACCTCGCCGCCGAGGGCAGCTAGCCGCCGCTCTGGAACGCGGTGGGTGAGCGGTTCACGGTGCAGGCCGCAGTCCGTCCATCAGAAGGTTCAGCAGGCGACGTGCCCCGGTGTCGTGCTCGGGCGGGCGGGCCACGGTGAACATCGCGGGCACCTCCTTCCACGCGGCACTGTGCCTTGATCTGCGCGCAGCCGGCACGGGCCGGCCGCTCGCCGACCTGCGCACCAGGAGGTCCGGCAGGTCGAGACGGTTGGCGTCGACCCCGGTACGGTGGTCGACGAGTGGCGCTGTGTGCTCTGCTGATGACCTACAACACCGAAAACCTGGCCGGGTTCGGCTGCCATGCGCGGCAGGACCGCGGGCTGACCGGCTTCGGCCGCGCCGTGGTCGAGGAGATGAACCGGGTCGGCATGGTGGTCGACGTCTCCCACTGCGGCTACCGGACTTCCATGGACGCCCTGGAGCACACGGACAGCCCGGCCATCTTCAGCCAC
>JASHQP010000660.1 GCA_030039095.1 Streptosporangiaceae bacterium | reverse complement strand
CTGGGCGTCACCGGCTACCGGCGGGTCACCCGGCTGGCCCGGGCGCTCGTCCCGGGCGGGCCAGGCGGCAGGCGCGCCGCCATGCCGGCCGGCCAGCACGGCGGGGAGCTGATACGCGGCGCCGCGGCGTTCGCCCACGACGTGCGCGAGGGCATGGAGCTGTATACGGATCGTCATCCCCGGCTGGCAGGCCGTACCCTCGAAGGTCAGCAGACGCGCGGGCACCGTCCGGGCAGCGCGTTGCGCGTCGACAATGCAAAGGAAGGCCGTTGATGGAGTCGGCAGAGATCGCCCGCCGTTTCCTTGACTTTTTCTCCCAGCGCGGGCATACCGTGGTCCCGTCGGCCAGCCTGATCGCCGACGACCCCACGCTGCTGCTCGTCAACGCCGGGATGGTGCCGTTCAAGCCGTATTTCCTCGGCCAGCTGGCGCCGCCGTTCCGCAGGGCCACCAGCGCCCAGAAGTGCGTGCGCACCGCGGACATCGAGGAAGTCGGCAAGACCACCCGGCACGCGAGCTTCTTCCAGATGCTGGGGAACTTCTCGTTCGGCGACTACTTCAAGGAACAGGCCATCCCGTTCGCGTGGGAGCTGCTCACCAGCCCGGAGTCCGCGGGGGGGTTTGGATTTCCTGAAGGCAAACTCTGGGTAACCGTCTTCACCGACGACGACGAGGCGGCGAAGCTCTGGCACGACGAGGTGGGTGTGCCCGAGGACCGCATCCAGCGCCGCGGGCTGGCCGACAACTACTGGCACATGGGCGTGCCCGGACCGGGCGGTCCGTGCTCGGAGATTTACTACGACCGTGGCCCCGAGTACGGCCGGGAGGGCGGCCCGGTCGCCGACGAGGACCGGTACCTCGAGGTCTGGAACCTCGTGTTCATGCAGGAGCAGCTCGGCGTCGTCCGCGCCAAGACCGACTTCGACATCGCGGGCGAGCTGCCCTCGCGCAACATCGACACCGGCATGGGCCTGGAGCGGATGGCCGCGCTGCTGCAGGGCGTGGACAACATCTACGAGATCGACACGATGTGGAAGGTGCTCGACCGCGCCGCCGAGCTCACCGAGCAGCGCTACGGTCATGATCACCGCAGCGACGTGGCCCTGCGCGTGGTCACCGACCACGTCCGCACCGCCGTGATGCTGGTCGCCGACGGCGTCGTTCCGTCGAACGAGGGCCGCGGGTACGTGCTGCGCCGGATCCTGCGCCGCAGCGTGCGCAACCTGCGGCTGCTCGCCGGCGCGCAGCGCGGCGGGTCGGGCCGCGGCGAGGACGAGCGCTTCATGCACGAGCTGTCCGCCGTGGCGATCGCCGCGCTCGGCGACCAGTACCCGGAACTGCACCGCGACGCCCCGCACATCCATACGATCATCGACGCGGAGGAGTCGGCCTTCCTGAGCACGCTGCGGACCGGAAGCGCGATCTTCGACGCCGCGGTCGAGGAGACCAGGCGCCGCGGGCAGGACACCATCCGGGGCGATCAGGCCTTCCAGCTGCACGACACCTACGGCTTCCCGATCGACCTGACCCTGGAGATGGCGTCGGAGCAGGGGCTGTCGGTGGACGAGCCGGAGTTCCGCAGGCTCATGGGGGAGCAGCGGCAGCGTGCCAAGACCGACGCCGCCGAGAAGAAGACCGGCAACGCGGACATCTCGGTGCTCGCGTCGGTGCTCGACCGGTCGGGGCGGGTCGCGTTCACCGGCTACGACCAGGTGACGGACGAGGCAACGGTCACCGGCCTGCTGGTCAACGGCGTCTCGGTGCCGGCGGCGGCCCAGGGCACCGAGGTCGACGTGGTGCTCGACCGGACCCCGTTCTATGCGGAGGGCGGCGGCCAGCTCGCCGATGCCGGGGTGATCAGGTCCCAGGGCAGCGGAGCGGGCGACGGCGCGGAGATCGAGGTGCTCGACGTGCAGACGCCGGTGCCCGGTCTCATCGTGCACCGCGGCCGGGTGACGCTCGGCGAGATCGTCGTCGGCGCGCAGGTGCAGGCCGAGATCGACGTCGAGCGCCGCCGCGCGATCTCGAGGTCGCACACGGCCACGCATCTGGTGCACCGGGCGCTCCGCGGCGCGCTCGGCGATTCGGCGGCCCAGGCGGGCTCGGAGAACTCGCCGGGCAGGTTCCGGTTCGACTTCACCGCCATGGGTGCCGTGCCGCCGTCCGTGCTCGCCGATGCCGAGCAGGAGGTCAACCAGGTACTGATCAACGACCTGGCCGTGCGCGCCTTCCATACCTCGATCGATGAGGCGCGGGCGATGGGCGCGCTGGCCCTCTTCGGCGAGAAGTACGGCGACCAGGTCCGCGTGGTCGAGGTCGGCGACTACTCCCGGGAACTGTGCGGCGGCACCCACGTGGCCCGCTCCGGGCAGCTGGGGCTGGTGAAGATTCTCGGCGAGGCGTCGATCGGGTCCGGCGTGCGGCGCGTCGAGGCGCTGGTGGGCATCGACGCGTTCAGGTTCCTCGCCCGGGAGAGCATCCTCGTCAGCCAGCTCGCCGAGCAGCTGAAGGCGCCGCGGGAGGAACTGCCGGAGCGGGTGGCCACGATCGTGACCCGGCTGCGCGACGCGCAGCGGGACCTGGAGCGGCTGAACTCGGCCCGGCTGCTGGACTCCGCGGCCGAGCTTGCCGGCGGC
>JASHQP010000659.1 GCA_030039095.1 Streptosporangiaceae bacterium | reverse complement strand
GGCCGCCAGCCCGGACAGCGCCCGCGCCCACGCCCGCGGCGCGTACCCGCCGACCTCGACCGCGTACGCGTCGCCCACCCCGTACTCCGCCAACGCCGGCGCCGCCGCCGCAATGTCCCCGAACACCACGGCGGTCACTCCAGCACCGCCGGCCACTTCGGCTGGTGTCTCGCCGGGCGTGAATGTACCGTTCGACGGGTCAGAGGCCGTCGTTTGGTACATCCATGACGCTGACGAGGCGATCAGCGTGCGGGCGAAGGTCAGGGCGCGCAGCGACACGTCGGCCACGTCACCGCCGTCGGCCTGCTCGATCAGGCACAGGACCGTCATGACAGGACCCCGAGCTCATCCAGCAGCGCGACAAGCGCAGGCACGGCGTCGGCGCCGTTACCGAGGATCTCGGCGCGCTTTGATTCGCCGGCCGGAACGCGCAGCCCGGTCTTGGTCAGGCCATCGGCGCGCCACTGTGGTGCGCGGGTTTCGATCGTGGCCCTTTTCGCGCGGAGCCGGCCCGGGAGCGAGGGGTACCGGGGCAGGTTGATGCCCTCCTTGACCGAGACGACCGCGGGCAGCGGGATGTCGAAGGCCTCCTCGGTGCCGCGGTACTCGCGCCTGGCCCGGGCTGCCGCGCCGGTGACCTCGAGGTTCTTGATCCCGGTCACGCACGGCAGCCCGAGCGCGTGGGCCACCCGCACGGCAACCTGGTAGTTGCCGGTGTCGGCCGCCTCGTTGCCGAACAGCAGCAGGTCGTAGGGGAGATGGGGGGCGGGGGGCGCGGAGGGGTCGGGACTGGCGGGGGGCGCCGGGTCGGCCGCGGCGCCGGTGACCTCGGCCACGATCGCGTCGGCGGTCGCGATCGGGCCCCACTCCCGGTCGTCGGTCTCCAGCAGCACGGCCCGCGTGGCGCCGAGCGACAGCATGTCGCGCAGCTGGTCGGCGGCGGCCGGAGGGCCGAGCGTGAGCACGGTGACGCCGCCGCCGTGCGCCTCGACCAGGCGGACGGCCTCCTCGACCGCGCACTCCTCGTGCGGGCTCACCGTGAACCCGGACATCCGGGTGTCCACGTCCTGGCCGTCGGCCGTCACGACGATCTTGCCGCCGACCATGGGGACGCGCTTGACGCAGACGGCGATCTCCATGCCTGTGCCTCCGCTCCTCAGCTCCTGACCCGCTCGTTCTCAGGGTCGAACAGCGGCGTGGAGCCCGCGACCGCGACCGTGACCGGGTACTGCTCGCCCAGGTACTCGACGGCCAGCCGGTTTCCCGCCACCGCTTGCTCCGCGGGCAGGTACGCCATCAGCAGGTGCTTGCCCACCGACGGCCCGGATCCCGCGCTGGTCACGTACGACGGGCGGCCCTTCGCGTCGGTCAGGGGCTCGCCGGCGGCGGTGAGGATCGGCTCACCGCCGAGCATGTAGCGCAGCTGGCCGGACGGGGACCGGTGGTCGTCAACGGTGAGCGTGCACAGCAGGGCGCATGGCGGCGACGACCGCTGCGCGAGGTAGGCGTCCTTGCCGAGGAACTCCTGCCCCTTGACCTTGGGCCGGGCCATCGCGGTCTCGACCAGGTCGTAGGAGCCGTCGAGCTCGGCGCCGTACGCGCGGTATCCCTTCTCCAGCCTGCCGGTGGTCCCGTACACGCCGATGCCGACCGGCACCAGTCCGTGCGGCTGCCCAGCCTCCCAGACCGTGTCCCAGACCCGGCGGCCCTCCTCGATCGGCGCGTACAGCTCCCAGCCGAGCTCGCCAACGTAGGAGATCCGCGACGCGAGCACGGTCACGCCGCCGAGCTCGATCTCGCGGCAGGTCCCGAACTTGAACCCGCCGTGCGACAGGTCACCCGAGGCCACCGACGACAGCACGTCCCTGGCCCGCGGCCCCCACAGCCCCAGCGTGGTCCACGCCGACGTCTGGTCGGCGATGACCGCTTTCGCCCCACCCGGCCCGGCCAGCGCCCCGCCCGGCCCGACCCGCGCCCCGCCCGGCCCACCCTCCGGCCCCGGCCCATCCTCCCTCGGCAGATGGTCGGCGAACCACTTCAGGTCCATCATCCCGGTTGCGCCGCCGGTGACCACGCGGAACCGCTCCGGCCCGAGGCGCATGATCGTCAGGTCGCCGCGGAAGCCACCGCGCTCGTCGAGCAGCGAGGTGTAGACGACGCGGCCCACCGGCACGTCCATCTGCACCACCGCGACCGACTGCACGGCGGGGAGCGCGCCCGGCCCGACGATGTCGAACACCGCGAACGCCGACAGGTCGACGAGCCCGCAGGCGTCGCGCATCGCGAGGTGCTCTGCGTTGATGATCGGTGACCACCAGCGGCTCTCCCACTCCGCCTCCCGCTCCATCAGCCGGCCCGCGTAGCGTTCAAGGAGGTTCTCGTTGGATGCGTACCAGTTGGGCCGCTCCCACCCTGCGGTCTCGATGAACACCGCGCCGAGGTCCCGCTCCCGGTCGTAAACCGGGCTCAGCCTGACCGGCCGCCCCGACTCCCACTGCTCGGCGGGGTGCACGATCCCGTACATCTTGTTGAAAGCCTCGCGCGCCCGCGCGGTCACGTGCGCGGTGGTGCGCTGGTGCCCGTAGAACCGGGAGACGTCGGCCTCGTGGATGTCGATCTCCGGCGCGCCGCCGCTCATCCACTCGGCGGCGGCCCGGCCGATCCCGGGCCCTTCCTTGATCCAGCTCGCCGCGACCGACCAGAGCCCGGGCACCTCGGGCGTCTCGCCGATCACCGGGTGCCCGTCCGGCGTCATCGAGATCAGCCCGTTGATCGCGTAGCGGATGCCCACCCGCTCGTCGCCGAGCAGCTCCGGCATCAGCTCCAGGGCCTGCATCAGCTGCGGGTCGAAGTCGTCCTGCGTGAACGGCATCTCGGTCGGGGAGAGCGCCGCCTCCTCGATCGAGGGGATGTCGTCCGGTGCCACGATGATCGGCCGGTGCGCGTAGGAGCCGACCTCCATGTCGCCGCCGTGCTGGCGCTCGTACATGTTCGTGTCCACGTCGCGGACGATCGGGTAGCTGATCTCGCCCGGGGTGTCCGCGAACAGCGGGATCGGGCCCACGCTGATCATCTGGTGCACGATCGGGGTCAGCGGGATCCTGGCGCCCGCCATCCGCGCGATGCGGGGCGACCAGACCCCGCAGCAGATTGCGCAGACGCCGGTCTCGATGTCGCCCTTGGTGGTCCGGACGCCGCTGACCCGCCCGGCGGCGTCGGTGTCGATGCCGAGCACCTCGGCGCCGGCCAGCACCGTGAGCGCGCCGAGCTGGACGGCGTTCTCGCGCATCAGCGTCCCGGCGCGCAGCGAGTCGACGACGCCGACCGTGGGGAAGCTGGCGCCGCCGAGGATGACCGACTCGTCGAGGTACGGCACCAGCTTGGCGACCTCGGCCGGCGAGATCACCTGCGCCGGTATGCCCCACGCCTTGGCCTGCGTGCACCGCCTGCGCAGCTCCTGCATGCGGGCCTCGGTCCTGGCGACCTCGATCCCGCCGCTCTCGGTGAACACGCCGAGCGCCTTGTACTGCTCGGTGCTGTCGGCGGTGAGCTCCATCATCATCTTCGAGTACTCGATCGGGAAGATGAAGTTCGAGGCGTGGCCGGTCGAGCCGCCCGGGTTCGGCATCGGGCCCTTGTCGACCAGCACGAGCTCGCGCCAGCCCAGGCGTGCGAGGTGATGGACGAGGCTGTTGCCGACGATGCCGGCCCCGATGATCACGGCGCTTGCCCTGTTCGGGGTGTCGCTCATGGTGCTCAATCACGCCTTTCGTGGTTCCGCGGATCCACATCGCGCCGACCCCGCCGCCCGGACGGGGCGAGCGGGGCCGGCTGTGTGTGCTGTCGGTTGATGACGCCGCCTATTCGACCGGGATCTCCTTGTTGATCAGGCCGAGGTCGATCCCCTGCCGCCTGCGCACGATCCGCGCCACCACGAAGATCACGATGGCCAGGACGTACATCGCGCCCATGTAGATCAGCGAGTCGTGGCTGTTGACGTAGTACTGGTCCTTCCACAGCCACATGACCAGGTTGTAGACGAGCAGCGCGATCGTGATCCAGCCTGCCACCGGCACGATCTGGATGCCGAAGATCTTGATCCGGCTGGCCGGAGAGGCCCGCCACAGGTCTTTCTTGATGAACGGCAGCAGCACCACGGCGATGGCGCTGAACAGGTACGTGACGGCGATGACCAGCGTGGCGTCCAGCGTGTAGGTGCGGAACGTCGCCCAGTACGCGTAGATGGCGCCGAGGATGACCGCGGGCGCCAGCATCAGGATCAGCGAGTAGAACGGCACCTTCCGCTTCTCCGACACCTCCGCCGCGCGGTCCGGCAGCACCCGGTCGAAGGCGGCTGCGAAGATCACCCGGGTCGACGACAGGAACAGCGTACCCACCCAGCCGAAGAACCACAGGCTGAGCACCAGCAGCAGGATGACCTGGAACGCCGTGCTGTGCACCAGCCAGCCGGCGAACAGGAACGGGTACGGCCAGATGCCGAACTGCGGAGTCAGGTTGTAGTCCAGCGAGTTCAGGTTCTGGTAGAAGCCCCAGCCGACCGTCTTCGCTATGACCAGGAAGAAGATCACGGTGAGGATGACCGTGATCCACAGGCCGATGAACATGCCGCTGAACACGCGCCGGAAGTCGCTCGCGCCACGGATCTCGCCGTACAGCGTGGCGCCCCAGTTCGGCCACAGGATGAAGAACATCATGGCCGGGACCAGCAGCATCGTGGGCCCGAGCGGGCCGAAGCTGAACGGCGAGGTGGTGTAGCCCGCCTTGACCGCCGCGGCGTTCGTGGCCGCGTACGCGTGCTTGACGCCGAACAGGCGCAGCCCCTCGTAGTTGAACGAGCTGACGAAGCTGGCGTGCGAGTTGAACAGCAGCAAGCCGACCACCACCGCGAACCCGATCAGGCCGCCGAAGAAGGCCCACTTCTGGATCCGCGCGTAGCCGCCCATGCCCAGCGAGACCAGGAAGCCGGCGATCACGATCGTGATCACGGTAACGACGAAGACCCCGTTGTCCGTGCCGAACCAGGCGTAGCTGCCGCCCGGCCAGGTCCACTTCAGCGTCGCCCAGATCGGCTGGAAGAACTGGACCGACAGGATGTTGCCGTAGATCGGCGCCCACAGCCAGAGGATGAACCACCACCCGGTGGCGGCCATGACGAAGCCGAGGCCGCTGCCGAGGATCCTGGTCTGCCAGACGTAGTCGCCGCCGGCCCGGGGGATCGTGACGATGAGCCCGGCGTACGCGACGACGAGGAACGACACCCAGATCCCGGAGATGACCACCGACGTCAGCAGCTGGCCCTTGGGAAACGCCGGGCCGGCAAAGGTGAATTCGTAGATTCCCAGCGTGACGAAGTTCGTCGCCAGGCACGCATAGATCAGCGAGTCGCGGACCGACCAGCCCCGGACCAGACCTGTCGCCTTGCGTAGAAAGAGTGTCGGGGTCTCGCCGCCGACCGCCTCTGTGGCCATAGCTGCCTCCAAGTCACGGGCTCTTCGCGGCCCGGCCAGCCCGGTAAATGACAATCAGTAGCTATCTGTGCAATCCGCGGCGTCAGCCGTTGACGAGCAAGTACCTCTGAACTTTTCCTTTCTTGGCGTTCAGGTCGATGACCGCTCCCTGCAGCACACCGTCGCCGTACACGCTCCCGGGGTTGATCGCGAGCGTCCGGCCCATCTTCTTCACCCCGCGGCTCTCGTGGATGTGGCCGTGCACCGACAGCATCGGCTGATGCTGCATGATCGCGTCCCGGACCGCCATCGACCCGACGGGCTTCATCACGGCCCCGCCGTGGATCGGCCGCAGCGTGGAATCGAGAGCCGGGGCCTCGTCGAGCCCGGTGCCGTACGGCGGCGCGTGGAAGTTGAAGATCGTGCGGCCCATGTCCGGCACCTGGCTGGCCACCGCCTCGATCTTGGCCGCCAGTTCGGGTTCGGGCGCCTCGCGGAACGTGTCCCACGGGGTCGGGTTGGTCCAGCCCATCGAGACCAGCGAGAAGCCGTCCAGGTCGAGCACCTTGCCTTCGGCAAAGCTCACGCACGGCGACTGCTCGATGATGTCGTCGATCTCCCAGATGTCGTCGTTGCCGCCGTTGAGGATGCACGGGATCTCGCCGCCGTGCAGCTTGCCGTCGGCCATGTCCAGCCACCGGTCGAGGCTCTCGGTCATCTCGACCGTGAACCTGCGGTCGACCGCCCCTTCTTCCTGGCTCATGTGCTTCAGCTCGTCGGGGCTGACGATCGCGGGGTAGGAACCGGCGTTGCGGATCTGCTTCTTGATGTTCTCGAGCTCGTCGGCCGACTCGAGCGTGTACTCCTGACCACGCACCGTGACCTTCCAGCGACCGCCGTAGTCGATGATCGGCACCATGACTTTGCCGGTGACATCGCCGCCGAGGATCACCAGGTCGGCCTTGTAGAACGCCGCGGAATTCAGGAATTTCCGCCAGCAAACCTCGGAACCGTGAATATCGGTGGCAAAGAAGATCTTCATGGCACCGCCACACCCATTGATGCGCTTCCTGTGCAACGGTGTAGCATTCGGCGCAACTTCGCGTCAAGGCCCCGGTCCCGCCAGGGACCGGGGCCAACTGCGCAAATGGCCGCAGGCGCGGCCGGGCGCAGCCCGGCTGCGAATCCCGAGTGATGCTGGTATCCGGGTGGGTTTGGGATGCCGGCGGTCAGGGCCGTGTGCGGCATGTACCGGTGAAGGTTCGGGATGCCGGCGGTCAAGGCCGTGTGCGGGCGGTACCGGTGCGAGTTCGGGAGGCCCTCGGGGGCAGAGCCCCCCGGGTGTCAGTGATCCACTTCCTCGGGCAGCTCGTACCAGCGGACGCGGTCGCCCACGTTCGCGCGCAGCTTCCACTTGACGCCCTTGGGCGTCGACTCGGCCAGGCCGAGCAGCTGCGCGGCCTGTGCGAGCGCGTCGAACGGCGGGTCCGGCGGCAGCAGCTCGGGGTGCTCGGCGGCGAGCGTGGGCAGCTTCTTCAGGCTGCCGGTGACCGTACGCCACCAGCCCCAGTCGGCGCCGAGCAGCTTGCCGAAGCGGTCGCTGTCGATCGAAGCGCCGCCGTCGGGCCCTGGCGCGCCGCTCCCGCTCACCGGCACGCCGCTGAGCAGGTGCAGCGTGTCGCGCGCGTCCTTCTCGTTGAGCTCGACGATCTGCAGCTTGGACAGCAGCACGTCCACGGCGTCGACCGTCAGCGGCAGCCTGCCGAACGCGGGCCGGAAGTCGAGCGTGTGGCACATGGTCAGCCGGTCGACCATCACGTCGATCGGGCGCCCGGACGGCGCGGTGAAGTACATCTGCCGGTCGCCGTTCAGGTTGTTGAACCGCCGGTCCGGCTGGCAGCCGCTCTTCTCCAGGTAGGCGACCACGTTCTTGCGGCCCTTGGACATGCACGCGAAGTCCATGTCCTGCCCGATCCGCAGCCGCGGCGGGAACTCCGGGCACAGCACGCGCACCGCGAGGCCGCCGAGCAGCTTCAGGCCGAGGCCCGCGTCGGCGGCGCCTTGCGCCAGCGCGATCGCCTCGGGGAGCGGGTCGTCTGCGGGGCCGGCCTGCGCGGGCTGGGCAGGATTCTCGCTTGCCACGGCTCCCCCTCCTCATGCCGGGATGACGGGCACGTCACCGGCACAATACCCCCGCCGCCGGATAATGACGCCCATCCGCGGCGTTGACGCCGGCCGGCCCGGGTGGCCATTCTGGTTGCGTGTCACGGGCTGAGGTTGCTGCTGGCGCAACCTACCAATCGGCTGAGCGCGTCCTTGCGCTCCTGACCAGCTTCGACGACTCGCGGGTCGAGCTCAGCGTCACCGAGATGGCCGCCGCGCTCGGCGTGCACAAGTCGACGGCCTCGCGGCTTGCCGGGGTGCTGGAACGGGCGGGCCTGCTCACCCGCTCGGGTCGCAGGTTCCGGCTCGGACTCGAGGTGATCAGGCTCGGCACGCTGGCCATGCGCAGCACCGACTTCGTGGCGTCGATGCAGCCGGCCATGGAAAGGCTGTCCCAGCAGACCGGCGAGACCGTGAACCTGGCCGTGCCGGACGGGGAGTACGTCCTCAACGTGGCCGAGGTGCCGAGCACGTTCCTGCTGAACAGCTCCGGCGGCTGGATCGGGCGGCGGACCACGCCGCACGCGGTCGCCAACGGCAAGGTGCTGATGGCGTACGGCGCGCTCGGCGTGCCGCAGCACCTGGAGCGGTACACGGGCAAGACCATCACCGACCACGACGCGCTGAACGCCGAGCTCGCGGCGGTACGCCGGAACGGCTACGCGACTGCGGTCGCCGAGCTCGAGGAGGGCCTGGTCGCCGTCGCGTCGCCGGTCTTCGGCGGCACCGGGTCCTGCGTCGCCGCGCTGTCGGTGTCCGGGCCGGCGTTCCGGATGCAGCCCGAGTCGCTGGACAAGCTCGGCCGACTGTGCGCCGAAGCGTGACGGGAACGAGACGAGGGGAGCGTCGGCATGCGGGAGTACCTGCTGTACATCGATGGCGCCTGGCGCTCGGGCGGCGCCGGATCTGATGCGGCGGTCAGCCCGTCGTCGGGCGAGACGTTCGCCACCGTGGCCGTGGCCAGCCCGGTTGACGTCGACGACGCCGTCCGCGCGGCCGCGGCCGCCTGGCCCGAGTGGGCCGGCCTGTCCGCGTTCGAGCGGGCGGGCTGGTGCGAGAAGGTCGTCGCGGGCATCGGGGCCCGGCGGGAGGAACTCGCCCGCGCACTGACCCTCGACCAGGGCAAGCCGCTGGCGGCGGAGGCTTTTGACGAGGTCGACGAGCTCGCCGAGTACTTCAGGATGGCCGGGCAGGACGCGAAGCGCCGTGCCGGGGCGCTGCCCGCCTCGGTCTCGGCGGCGCGGCGGATCCTCACGCTGCGGGTGCCGCTCGGGGTGATCGGCGTCGTGAGCCCGTGGAACTGGCCGTACACGATGGGCGCCGAGGTGTTCGCGCCCGCGATCGCGGCCGGGAACACCGTGGTCTGGGTGCCGGCGCCGTCCACGACCGCGTGCTGCGCGCTCTTGTCCGAGGTGATCGCGGACACGGGCATGCCCGCCGGAGTCTTCAACTTCGTGCCGGGGCCCGGCCCCATAGTCGGCGAAACGCTGGTGGCTCATCCGGGCGTTTCCGGGGTGGGCTTCGTGGGCTCGGTCGAGACCGGCAACCGGGTCGCGGTGCGCGCCGCGGGCAAGGCGCAACTGCTCGAGCTCGGCGGCAACGGGCCGATGGTGATCCTCGAGGACGCCGACCTGGAACTCGCCACGGCCGCCGCCCTCGAGGCCGCGTACCTGTGCGCCGGCCAGAGCTGCACGGCGGGCGAGCGGTTCCTGGTGCACGCCGCGGTGCGGGCGGAGTTCACCGACCGCGTGGTGGCCGCGACCAAGGCGATCGTGCGGCTCGGCGACCCGTTCGACCCGCAGACCACGATGGGCCCGCTGAACAACGAGGCCACGGCCGCCAAGTTCGACCGGCACATCGCCGGTGCGGTCGCCGGCGGCGCGCGGATCTGCTGCGGCGGCCGCCGGGCCGCGGGCTTCCCGACGCACCTCTACGCCGAGCCGACCGTGCTCGACGGGGTCACTCCGGGCATGGCGATCGAGCGAGAGGAGACGTTCGGCCCGGTCGTGCCCGTGGTCGAGGTACGGTCCGCGGCCGAGGCACTGGAGCTGACCAACGCCTCGCCGTTCGGCCTGACCGCCGCGGTGTTCACCGGGAATCTGGAGCGCGGCCTGGCGTTCGCCGAGCGGGCCAGGGCCGGCTGGGTCAACATCAACGCCTCGACCAACCTGTGGGAGTCGCACCTGCCGTTCGGCGGGCGGGCCGGCAGTGTCAGCGGCCGGGGCCGGGTCGGTGGCGCCTACCCCATGGACACGTTCACCGAGCCGAAGACTGTTACTTTTCCCGCCCCGTCCCTCCCGCCCGCGCCCACCGCTGCCGACCAGGCGTGACCCGCCTGGGCCGCGGCCGGCCGGTGTCCGCGTCAGCATCGCACTCGCCGACTGTCGGACTCCCCCGCTACGCTTTCTGCCATAACCGGGAGGAAGCCATGCCAGACGAGCTCGACGAGATCCGGCGGCGCTTAGATGTGCTGGAGAGCCGGATGGACTCAGAGGCCGGTCTGCGAGCCATGATGGACCTCGACCAGGCCGCGCTGACCGCGCGGTTCGACGCCCAGGACAACCTGCTGCGCGCACTGGCCGTAACCCAGAGCGACCACACCAGACGGCTTACCCGCCTGGAAGGCAAGGTCGACCGCCTGGAAGGCAAGGTCGACCGCCTGGAAGGCGGTCAGCGGGACCTGCAGGGCGCAGTCGCGCGGGTCGAGGTCGGCCTTCAGACGATCATCACGCTGCTGAGCAGAGACCACTGAGCCCGATCTGGACGCGGCTCAGACGGGGTGCTTTCCGTAGTCGACGGTCAGCCAGTGCTCCGGGCGCATCCGGATCATCACGTTCTCTCCGGCCGCATCGGGATTGCCGGCCACGTACTGGTCGCCGCCCTCGGGTCCCAGGTAGCGGCGGGCCATGGCCAGCCGCTCGTCGAGATCGAGTTCCTCGATCTGGACCGGCCCCTCGACCGTGACATACCGGTATGGCGGGTTCTCGTCCTGTGCGCACAGGCTCATCCGGCCCGCGGCCGCCAGCGCCAGGCCCTTGCGCGAGCCGCGGGCGGTGATGACGCTGACCAGGCCACCGGGCTGGTAGTCGTACCAGACCGGCGCGGCTAGCGGCGCCCGGCCCTCCCCTTCCGCCACGCTGAGCACCCCGACGTGCACCCCGGCAAGGAACTGCTCCCGCTCGGCAACGCTCATCGCGTATGACATCCCCATCTCCTCACTGGGCCCGGCGCTGCTCCCGATCCTCCCAGACGTCGGCTGTTGCATCGGCAAGTGAGCAAGCTGTGCCAGTTCGTTGTCCACGGAACCGCCTCAGATGCGATCACCCAGCACCTAGGCCGGGCTGAACGGGCGGGCGATCCGGTTTTGTCTTGTGCTCCGGCGGCCCCAGGATGGTCTGCCATGGAGATCGCGATCCAGCCGATGACGCTATCCGACATGACCTCGGTGCTGGCCGAGCTCGACCGGTTCTGGGGTGGGCGGGACATGCGCTTCCTGCACCAGAAGGTGTTCGTCCAGGAGTTCGGCGACACGTGCCTGACGGCGCGCGGCCCGGATGGCCAGATCGCCGGCTACCTGATCGGGTTCCCGGCGCCTGGGCGCCTCGGCTACATCCACGCGGTCGCGGTGCGGGATTCGGCACGCGGGACCGGCTGCGGGCACGCACTCTACCGGACGTTCGCGACGGCGGTGGCCGCGCACGGAGCGGACCGGCTGAAGGCGATCACGAACGTGATCAACACCGGGTCCGTCGCGTTCCACCGGCGGCTCGGGTTCGACGTCCGGCGGGTCGAGGACTACGACGGTCCCGGCATACCGATGATGGTCATGACGCGCCCGCTGCCGTGGACGCTTGCGCGGACCGGCCCGGCCCCGAGCTGACCCGGAATGGCTATCTGAGCACGACCCGCTCACCATTGATCTCGGCGACGATCTCCAGCCTGCCGCCAAGGGCCTGCACGTAGGCGGCAAGCGTCCGGACTTCGGTCGCGCCTGGCTCAGCGCGCTCGATGGCGGAGACTCGCTCCTGGCGGACGTTCATGCGCGCCGCCACCTGCGCCTGCGTCAGCCTCATTCGCTGCCGGGCCTGCGCCAGGGTGTGGGCGCGATGGCGGGCCACGAGCGCGGCGGCTCCGATCTCCAGCTCGGTCTCTTCGCCGGGAAAGAACTCGTCAAGAAACGACTCAGCGTCATAGGCGACGAACACGCCGGGGCGCGCTGCGCCATCAGGCGTGCCGCTAGCCTGCGCCATGGCCTCGGGCCCTTCGCTGGCCTGCGCCATGGCCAGGCGGCTTGCCGCGAGCCGTATCACGTCCTGGTAGGCGTCCGCTGACCGGCCCGGATCCTCGACCCACGCCAGGATGACCGCCGTATCCTGCTGCTCCACCGCGAACAGCAGAGCAGTTCGCAGGCCGCCGGGCGCACCCGGCCGCAGCTCCATCAGGCCGGGCGGAACGGCCCCGCCTTCGTCGGCGGACCCGGCGTCGTCCTGGGCAGCCGGCGTGCGGTGCGAAGCCTCCTCCTGGACCTCGCTGACCGCCGCCACGGCATCGCCGATGGCGGGCGGTGTCTGCGGCCCGGCATCCGTCACTCCCAGATCTGGGGTGTCCTCGCCGATGTCGGCGAAGGCCTCACGGACTCTCCGAGATGCCTCGTCGGCCGTGTAGCTGGCCTTGATCGTCTCCTTGCGGGTCCGGAACGCATCGACCTTGGCCTGCAGCCGCTGGCTGGCGGCGGTGAGCCTCTCTTCCTCGCCCCGCAGGTCGCCAAGCTGGTGGCGAAGCTCGGAGAGCTGCTCCTGGACACCTGCCTCCCGTGTTTGCGCGTCGCGGGCCAGGTCCTCCCGTCCGGTCTCCAGCGCGTCCTGGGCCTGGCTGGCGAACTTCGCCGCCGCTTGCTCCAGCTGAGTGACCTGCAGCTCCAGGCGCTTGCGCGAGGTCGCCACGTCGGCGACGCCGCGGCGTACCCGCTGCAAGATCTCCAGCTGACGCTCGTAGGCGTAGTCCAGGGCCTCCCGGGGATCCTCCGGGAACCGGAGGGCCGATTCCAGCGGCAGGACCACGGGCGGGCCGAGGCTCTCGCCCGCCTCGAGCATCGCCAGTACCGCCTCGCCGATCACGCGGGCCGCTTCGGGCTCGGTGCCCCGCAGGTCGGTCAGCCAGTCGCGGACCCGGTTGTGCATGCGTAGCCGGTAGCCCATGCCGTGGTCTCCCGAGAACAGTACGTACACATACTGTCGCATCGCCGCCGCCGCGGTGCCAAGTCAGCAGAGCGCCGAGCCGGCCGTCCCGGGCAGCCCACGGCGCACGACTGTGGCCTGTAGGCGGGCCGGGCCATGGCCTGTCAGCTGCGGATCACCTGGAGTGTGGCGAGCGTGGGATCCGCGGCATACGCGATGCGGCCGCCATCCGAATGGACCTCGCGCAGCGCGTTCAGGGCGGTCGAGGTGATCAGCTCGCCGGGCGCGAGCACCGGCACGCCGGGCGGATAGGGCGCGATCAGCTCGGCGCTGACCCGCCCGACGGCGGCGTCGGCCGCGACGGTCTCGTTCGGCGCGAAGAACGCCTCCCGCGGCGCGAGCACGGTCTCCGGCACCACCGACCACGCGGCGCCGACGGCCGGATGGCGGGGGGCGCCGCGGTGCCGATCCACCGCGGCGGCGAGGACCTCGGTGAACGCGGCGATCCGGTTCTCGTCGTCCGCGATCGTGACGATGGGGACGATCGTGTCGCGGTCGGCCATCTCCACCGGCATCCCGGCAGCGAGCAGGTCGGCCTCGACCGCCATCCCGTGCGCGCCGGTCCCGGCCAGCAGCACGACCAGCTTCGACGGATCCACGCCGGGGCCGTCGAGGACCTCGAGACCGGGCACCTGGCGGAGCCGGCGGCGAGCGGCGGCCACGCCGCGCAGCAGCCGGGCGCACAGGTCCTTGCCGTCCCGCTCGAGCAACGCCCTGGCCGCATCGGTGCTGGCCATGATCGAGCCTGCCGGGCTGGTCGTGTGGGTCGCGTCGAACGCCCGCTCCAGCCGTGCCGCGTCCAGTCGCTCGGTCCTGGCCAGTACGAGCGCGGCCTGCGTGTACGCCGGCAGCGCCTTGTGCGCGCTGGTCACCATGGCGTCCGCGCCGGCGGCGAGCGCGTGCGGCGGCAGGTCAGGGTGGAAGCCGAAGTGCGCGGCCCAGGCGGCGTCCACGATCAGCGGCACCCCGGCCTCGTGCGCAACGGCGACGTGGCCGGCCAGGTCGCCGATCGTGCCCACGTAGGAGGGATCACCCAGGAACACCGCGCACGCGTTCGGGTGCTCGGCCAGCGCCGCCCTGACGGTATCGGTGGCCACGGCCGCCGGAAGGCCAGATCCCGGGTCCATATCCGGCCGGACCCAGACCGGGCGCAGCCCGGCGAGCACGAGGCCGAGCAGGAGCGACCGGTGCAGGATCCGGGTGACGATGATCTCCTGGCCGGGCGAGCCGACGGCCAGGGCCAGGGCCTGGTTGCCGTGCGTGGACCCGGCCACGGCGAACCGGCACCAGTCGGCCTCCCACAGCCGCGCCGCCCGTGCCTCGCCTTCAACCCGCAGCACGTCCGCGTGCTTGATCGTGTCGAGCGCGCCGTACAGCGGCGCGTCCCCGGCGACCACGTCTCCGACGAGGTCGCGGCGCTGCTTGTGCCCAGGCGTGATCATGGGCGTGAGCACACCGGCTTCGGCGCGCTCCATGGAAGTCAGCCAGGCGTCCAGCAGCGGCGCATCGGACCGCAGGCCGCGCGGATCCTTCGGGTCATCGAGGTGAGGCACCCGCCCAGTCTGCATGACCACCGCAAACAAGGTGAAGGGCCCCAGGCTGTTGGTCTTTGGCCGTGTACGCAGGCCTCTGTGCGAGATGGGTACGGCAGTACCCGTACGGGATCAACACAGTGCCGATCCTGGCGGGTGCCGCTGGGACTGGAGGGGCCGGTGGTACAGCTTGGAGCCGGCCGGGGCGGGCGGCGACGGTCTCGAGCGGGGTGGCCGGGGTCAGGCGGGGAGGCGGCGGTAGAACGGGGCGTCCGAGGGCGGCAGCGGGGTGTTGCCGAGGATCAGGTCGGCAGATTTCTCCGCGATCATCATCACCGGGGCGTAGATGTTGCCGTTGGTGACGTACGGCATCACCGAGGCGTCGACCACCCGCAGCCCGTCGAGGCCGTGTACCCGCATCGTCGCCGGATCCACGACCGACCGCTCGCCGGTGCCCATTGCGGCGGTGCAGGACGGGTGCAGCGCGGTCTCGGCGTCCCGGCGGACCCAGTCCAGGATCTGCTCGCCGGTCGCGACCTCCGGCCCCGGCGAGAGCTCGCCGCCGTTGTAGTCGTCGAACGCCGGCTGGTTGAGGATCTTGCGGGCGACGCCGATCGCCTCGACCCACTCCTGCCGGTCGGTGGGGGTGGACAGGTAGTTGAACCGCAGCGCGGGGTGCACCTCCGGGTCGGTCGAGGTGATCCGCACCGAACCGCGGGAATCGGAGTACATCGGCCCGATGTGCACCTGGTAGCCGTGGCCGCCAGCCGGCGACGAGCCATCGTAGCGGATCGCGATCGGCAGGAAGTGGAACATCAGGTTCGGGTACGCGACGTCGTCGTTGCTCCGCGCGAACCCGCCCCCCTCGAAGTGGTTGGTCGCGCCCGGCCCGCTGCGCAGGAACAGCCACTTCGCGCCGACCATGGGCCGGTTGCGCCACTTCAGCGCCGGGGCCACCGAGACCGGCAGCTTCGAGGAGTACTGCACGTAGACCTCGAGATGATCTTGCAGGTTCTCGCCGACGCCCGGCAGGTCGGCGACCACGTCGATGCCGAGCCCTCGCAGCAGCCCGGCACCGCCGACCCCGGAAAGCTGCAGCAACTGCGGCGAGTTGATCGCCCCGCCGCAAAGGATGATCTCCTTGGCGCGAATCCGCTGCACGCTACCGTTCCGGACGAACTCGACACCGATCGCCGTGGGCCCGCGGAAGATGATCTTGGTGACGAGCACGCGGCAGACCACGGTCAGGTTCTCGCGACCCATCACCGGGTGCAGGTACGCCCGCGCCGCGGACAGCCGCCGGCCGCGGTGCACGTTGCGGTCGAACGGGGCGAAGCCCTCCTGCCGGTAGCCGTTCACGTCGGTGGTGAGCGTGTACCCGGCCTGCTCGGCCGCGGCGAAGAACGCGCCGAACAGCGGGTTGGTGGCGGGCCCGCGCTCGAGCACGAGCGGGCCGTCGGTCCCGCGGTACTCGTCGCCGCCGGCCAGGCAGGTCTCCATTTTCTTGAAGTACGGCAGGCAGTGCGCGAAGTCCCAGGCGCCCATCCCCGGGTCGGCGGCCCACCGCTCGTAGTCGAGCGGGTTTCCGCGCTGGAAGATCATCCCGTTGATGCTGCTCGACCCGCCGAGCACCTTGCCCCTGGCGTGGTAGATCCGGCGGCCGTTCAGGAACGGCTCGGGTTCGGACTCGTACTGCCAGTCGTAGAAGCGGCTGCCGATCGGGAACGTGAGCGCCGCCGGCATGTGGATGAACGCGTCCCAGCGGTAATCCGGCCGGCCGGCCTCGAGCACGGCCACCCGGTTTGCCGCGTCGGCCGACAGCCGGTTGGCCAGCGCGCTGCCGGCAGAGCCGCCCCCGATGATGACGAAGTCATACACCAAGCCCACCTCCCATTCCCTGCCACCCCAGGTTCAGGTTCATTTCGGGATGCTATATCGGCTCTGCACGCAAACGCACCGGCGCACCGGCCCGTCGCGAGCCGGGCAACTGCGCTGCCCGGCGGCGGGGACCGGCGTGTAAGACTGGATCAAGGTCCCCGCGCCAGAGGCGGTGGTAGAGCTTGAGCACGCACGACACCGGCCCGCTCGACGTCCAGCCCGACGCGTTCGGCATGAGCGACCCGCTCTGGGAGTTCTCGCCGTACCCGGCGATCGCCGACTACGCGTTCCTGTCGGACTGCGAGGTCACGGCCCTGGTCGCGCCCGGCGGCTCGATCGAGTGGATGTGCCTGCCCCGGCTGGACTGCCCGAGCGTCTTCGGGGCCGTGATCGACCGGGACGCCGGCTGGTTCCGGCTCGGGCCGGAGGACATGACCGTGCCCGCGGACCGCCGGTACCTCCCGGGGACGATGGTGGTCGAGACCAGCTGGGACTGCGGCGAGGGCTGGCTGGTGGTCAGGGACTGCCTGGTGATGGGGCCGTGGCGGCACGCGCATCCCGAGCGCACCAGCCACGTGCGCCCGCCGACCGACTACGACGCCGATCACATGCTGCTGCGCCTGGTGCGCTGCGTGGACGGCGCCGTGCAGGTCAGCATGGACTGCGAGCCCGCGTTCGACTATGGCCGCCGGCGGGCCCGGTGGGCCCACACCGACCAGGGGTATCAGCAGGCCGTGATCCGGCCGCAGGGCGACATCGAGACGCCGGGCCTGACCCACGACAGCCTGGCGCTGACCCTGACCTCGGACATGAGGATCGGCCTCGAGGGGCCGAGCGCGCGGGCCCGCACGCTGCTGCGCGAGGGCGACTGCCGCTTCGTGGCGCTGTCCTGGGGCAGCAGGAAGCCGCCGAAAAGCTACAAGGACGCGAGCAGGCGGGTCACCTGGACCGCCCACCACTGGCAGCACTGGCTGGCCAGGGGCAGCTTCCCCGATCACCGCTGGCGCCCGTACCTGACCCGCAGCGCGCTCACGCTCAAGGGGCTCACGTTCGCCCCGACCGGTGCGATCGCGGCCGCCGCGACCACGTCCCTGCCCGAGACGCCGCGCGGCGAGCGGAACTGGGACTACCGCTACAGCTGGATCCGGGACGCGACGTTCGCGCTGTGGGGCCTGTTCACGCTCGGCTTCGAGTGGGAAGCCAGCGACTATTTCGCGTTCCTCACCGACGTGGTCGAGCGCGACCGCGGCGACATCCAGATCGTCTACGGCGTCGACGGCCGGTGCGACATCGACGAATTCGTGCTCGAGCACCTGCAGGGATACCAGGGCGCCCGGCCGGTCCGGATCGGCAATGCCGCGCGTGGCCAGCGCCAGCACGACGTGTGGGGCACGGTTCTCGACTCCCTGTACCTGCACACGAGGTCCCGCGACCGGCTCGACGACCGGGTCTGGCAGATGGCCAAGCACCAGGTGGAGCACGCGCTGGAGCACTGGCGAGAGCCTGACTGCGGCATCTGGGAGGTGCGCGGCGAGCCGCAGCACTTCACGTCCTCGAAGATGATGTGCTGGGTCGCCGCGGATCGCGGGGCGCGGCTGGCCAGGCTCCGCGAGGACCCGGACACCGCCCGCATGTGGCAGAAAGCCGCCGACGAGATCCACGCCGACATCTGCGCGAACGCGCTGGACGAGCGAGGGGTGTTCTGCCAGCACTACGGGACCACCGCGCTGGACGCGTCGGTGCTGCTGATGCCGCTGCTGCGGTTCCTGCCTCCGGACGACCGGCGGATCCGGGCCACGGTGCTCGCGATCGCGGACGAGCTGACCAGGGACGGCCTGGTGCTGCGCTATCAGGTCAGCGAGACCGACGACGGCCTGTCCGGCGAGGAGGGCACGTTCACGATCTGCTCGTTCTGGCTGGTCTCCGCGCTGTCCGAGATCGGCGAGCACCGCAGGGCGCGGGACCTGTGCGAGAAGGTCCTGTCCTACGCCAGCCCGCTGCTGCTGTACGCGGAGGAAATCGACCCGAAGTCAGGGCGGCACCTGGGCAACTTCCCGCAGGCGTTCACGCACCTGGCGCTCATCAACGCGGTGATGCACGTGGTCATGAACGAGAAGATCGCCGAGCGGTCGGCGATCAACAATGGCGCGGCGGTCGCACCGCGCCGCGACTGACCGCGCCCGCCACCACCCCGACGCGCCCGCCACCACCTCGAGGCGCCCGCCACCACCTCGAGGCGCCCGCATTCACCCCCGCGGCGGCCCGGCCGCCGCGAGGGCCTCGAACTCGGCCACCGACAGCCCCGGGACGAACCCCTCGAGCAGCCAGGTCACCCCGTGGTTCTCCGCGGTCGCCACCGCCTTGGCGCGCTCGGACGGCCCGAGCAGCCGCATCTTGCACGTGATGGCCAGGTCGTAGACGTCCGGAGCGCCAAGCCGGGTCAGCTCGGCGCGCACTCCGGCCAGGTCATCGGCGTCCGGGAAAACCGGGTCGCCGGCGAAGATCGGGAAGCAGCCCTGCATCCGGGCGGCCCTGGCCAGCGGCGCACGGTTCGGCCAGCGGCCTGCGACCCAGACCGGCAGCGGATCCTGCACCGGCCTGGGCAGGAACGGCGTCGAGTGCACGTGCAGGCGCTCGCCGTCGAACTCGACGTGCTCGCCGGACAGCAGGCGCCGCAGCACCTCGAGCGACTCGTCGAGGAGCACGCGGCGCTCCCGCGGATCGGCCGCGTCGCCGAACGAGCTGAACTCCTTCCAGCCGTCGTCGCCGAGGCCGACACCGATCACCAGCCGGCCGCCGGACAGCACGTCGAGCGCCGCCGCCTGCCGGGCCAGGACCCACGGCCTGCGGCGGGCGAGCGGGGTCACCATGGCGCCGAACCTGATCTCGCGGGTGGCCGCCGCGATCGCGGTCATCGCGATCCAGGGGTCGCAGACGGCCATGCCGGGCCGGGCCAGCATGTGATCCCACAGGAAGAACCCGGACCAGCCGGCCTCTTCGGCCACGACCGCCAGCTCGGCGAGACGGCCGGGGTCTGCGAGCTCCTCGAACTGGGGGAAGAAGAGCCCGAACCTAACGTCATTCAACTGCGCCTCCGGGGGGGTTGGGCATCGCGGGCAGCGCGGATTGCCAGCGCCGCCGGAGCCCCGCCAGCGCCTCGGGGACGATCTCACCGTAGACCCTGAGCCTGGCCAGCCCGCCATCAGGGATCACGTCGAGGCGGACGTGGGTGGCGGTGTTACCACCACCCGCACCGCCCATGTCGTCAACCAGGTATCTGTGCCTGGTGTCCGGCTGCACCGCGGTGACCGGCAGCACCTCCCGCCACGCCGAGTCGCCCGGCAGATCAGCGTCCGTAGCGTCCGGCGCGTCCGCCGCCAGCAGCCGGACCCGGTCCGGCGCGTTGCCGACGAACCACGACGTGTCGATCTCGACGTGGCGCAGCACCCCGCGCGCGGCCAGTGCGATCGTCACGTAATCGTGGCCCGGGTCGCGGCGCCGCGCGTTCTCCCATCCCCCGGCCATGCCCGTGGCCAGGCCGGGCAGGATCAGGTTGCCGGCCGACGCGTAGAACTGGTCCGAGCAGCCGGCCACGCGGCCGCCGTTCTCCAGGGCCGCCAGGTCGATGGTCCCGGCCAGGAACCGCGGGTCGGGCAGCGGCGTGCCGTGCACCCGCAGCCTGGCAACCCCGCCGTCGGGGTAGATCGACAGGCGGACGTGCGTCCACCGCAGCCGCGAGCTGACCGGATAGCGGTTCGCTGTGTCGCCCAGCGCGCCGGTCCGCTCGACCAGCGTGTGCCACGCGGTCAGCTCGCCGGGCGCCGGGTACCCCTCGGCGGCGGCCGCCTCCACCGACACCTGCGGCGGGTAGTTGCCGCGGAAGAATGACGTGTCCACGACCACCTCGTCCACGATCCCCGGGATCCCGAGCCTGACGATCGCGTGATCATGCGCGGGAGCCCGGTGCCGCCGGGTCTCCCATCCGTCGTAGATCTTCCCCCGGTTCCCGAACTGACCGGCCGCAAAGCCCGGCGCCTCCGGTTTGATGAGGTTTTCCTTCTCCGCGAACAGTTCGTCTGTCGCGAAGATGACACTCCCGCCAAGAGTCCTCAACGCTAGGTCAGGGGCCCGGCTGGCTCCGGAATCGGTCATCTGGTGTGCTCCTGTCTGGCCAGCAGCCGGCCGGAGGACCGCCCGGCGTCCACCGGTGTGCCACCGAGCCACGTCCGGCGCACCACGCCGTGCAGCCGCTGGCCCGCGTACGGCGTCACCTTGTGCCGGTGCTGCAGCCGCAGCGGGTCCACCGTGAAGGTCTCGTCCGGCGCGAACGCGACCAGGTCGGCGTCGAACCCCGGTGCGATGCTGCCCTTCCCCGCCACCCCGGCGATCTGCGCGGGCCGGGCGGCCATCCACCGGGCGACGTCGTCCAGGGAGAAGCCACGCTGGCGGGCCTGGGTCCACACGACGGGCAGCGACAGCTGCACCGATGAGATCCCGCCCCAGGCGGCACCGAAGTCGCCGTCGGCCAGGTGCTTCATCGCCGGCGGGCAAGGCGAGTGGTCGGACACCACGCAGTCGATGATCCCGTCCCGCAGCGCCTGCCACAGGCGCTCACGGTTGGCCCGCTCCCGGATCGGCGGCGCGCACTTGAACTGGGTCGCGCCGTCCGGGATGTCCTCGGCCGCCAGCGCGAGGTAGTGCGGGCAGGTCTCCACAGAGATCGCGGCGCCGCGGCGCCTGGCGGCCTCGAGCAGCGGCAGCGCGTCCGCCGCCGACAGGTGCAGGATGTGCGCCCGCGCCCCGGCCCGTTCGGCCGCGTCGATGACCTGCGCGATCGCGGCCATCTCGGCGGCTGGGGGACGCGAGGCCAGATACGACGCATAGGTGCGCCCGGCCGGCGGCGCCGCGCCGATCACTGCCGGGTCCTCCGCGTGCACGAGCACCACGCTGCCGAGCGCGGCGGCCCGCTCCATCACGTCGCTCAGGCCGGCCTGGTCCACGGGCGGGAACTCCGGCACCCCGGAATCCTGCAGGAAGACCTTGAAGCCGAACACGCCGCCGTCGTGCAGCCGTGACATGAAACCGGAACTGCCCGGCACCACGCCGCCCCAGAAGCCGACGTCGACGTGCACCTGGCCGGCGGCCTCCTCCCGCTTGATGCGCAGCGCCCCCGCGTTCGTGGTCGGCGGGATCGAGTTCAGCGGCATGTCCACGATCGTGGTGATCCCGCCGGCCGCCGCGGCGCGGGTCGCGGTGGCGAACCCCTCCCAGTCGGTCCGGCCCGGCTCGTTCACGTGCACGTGGGTGTCGACCAGGCCGGGCAGCAGCACCTCGTCGTCGGCCAGGATTATTTCGCTTACCCCGCCCGAACCCGCCCGTGCCCCACCCGGCTCAACTCCCTCGCCCGGCTCAACACTTGCCCCACCCGGCTCCCTTGCCCCACCCGGCCACGCCCGAGCGCCGGGTGGCGACGTGATCGGGCGCACGTCGTCGATCTTGCCTCCGGAGATCCACACCTCGGCCGGGCGGATGCCGTCCGGCAGCACAACACGGCTGGCCTGGATCACCAGCCGCCGGTTACCGGAGCGCATCGAGCCCGGGCCGGTCCAGGCCGGTCAGCTCCTCTAGCTCCGGCTCGGTGACCGCGCCGCAGTCGAGCCCTCTGGCCAGGAACCCGGCCAGCGCCCGCGCGGTCGCGGGCTCCTCGAGCACCGGCCCGCCGGCGCGCTCGAGATATCCCCGCAGCCGGCCGGCCGCGGTCGCCAGGCCGCCGGCGAAGAAGCCGAACGTGGCGGCGTACCTGCTGGCGAGCTGCGCCGGATGCAGGTCCCAGCCCTGGTAGTAGCCGCGCTCGAGAGACCGCCTGACCAGCCGCGCGTGCTGTTCCCAGGCCGCGGTGACCTGCGCTGCGCTGCCCTCCGGTACCACGTTGGAGGACCCGTCGCTGAGCCTGACCCCGGTTCCGGCGGCCGCGACCTGCATCACGGCCCTGGCGTGGTCGGCGACCGGATGCTCCATGCTCTGCTGCTGCGCGGCAATCCCCAGCGCGGCGCTGTAGTCGTACGTGCCGTAGTGGAGCCCGGTGAGCCTGCCGCCCCCCGCGTGCACGCAGCGGGCGACGGTCATGGTTCCGTCCGCGCCGGTGATGATCTGAGGGGTCTCGACCTGCACCTCGAACACCAGCCGGCCGGCGTCCAGGCCATGTGCCTGCTCGAGGCGCTCACACAGCCGCACCATCGCGGTCACCTGGTCGGCCGAGGTGACCTTCGGCAGCGTCACCACGAAGCCGTCCGGGAGCGGGCCGTGGGACAGCAGCTCGGCGAGGAACCCGTCCAGCGTGCGGATCGCGCGGCGGCGGGTTACCGGCTCCAGGCTCTTGCAGCGCAGGCCGCACATGGCTGGGGCGGCGCCGGACGCGGTCTCGGCGGCCAGGCACGCGGCAGCCCGGCGCACGTCGGCGTCCTCCGCGTCGTCGGCGCGCACGCCGTAGCCGTCCTCGAAGTCCAGCCGCAGGTCCTCGACCGGCTCGGTGACGAGCTTGGCCAGCACCCGGGATCGCACGTCGGCCGCGAGCGCGGCCGGCAGGCCCATGACCGCGCCGAACTCACCGGCGCCGGGGGCGAACGTCTCCAGCGCGCTGAGGGCCTGGCTCCCCCAGCCCGCGGCAAGGCCGGTGCCGAACCTGTCGGCGGGCACGTAGACCGTGTGCACCGGCTGGCGGCCGGGCCGCGGTCCGGGATAGCCAGCCGCCAGGGCCCGGTCGGCGCTGGCCAGGATCTCGTCGGCCTCGGCGGCCAGCGCGTCCACGCGGCCGACGGTCTTGGCCGTCGTCGCCTCCGCGCGCTCGGCGGTCATGAGCCGTCCGTGATGTGCTCTGGCCTGATCGGGACCTGCCAGAGGTCCAGCCCGGTGGCCGCGCGGATCGCGGCGGCGACCGCCGGGCCCGAGGAGATCGTCGGCGGCTCGCCGACGCCGCGCAGGCCGTAGGGGGCGTTCGGGTCGGGGTACTCGAGCACGTCGACCCGCATCGGCGGCATGTCGAGAATCGTCGGGATCAGGTAGTCGGTGAACGAGGGGTTCGCGATCCGGCCCTCCCGCACCTGGATCTCTTCCATGATCGCCAGGCCGAGGCCCTGTGCCGTGCCGCCGTGGATCTGTCCCTCGACCGCCTGCGGGTTCATGGCCTTCCCGACGTCCTGGGTGCAGGCCAGCTCGACGACCTTGACCAGCCCAAGGTCGGTGTCGACGTCCACCACGGCCCGGTGCGCCGAGTAGGCGTACTGCACGTGCGCGAAGCCCTGGCCGGTCTCCGGGTCGATCGGGAAGGTCGGCCGGTGGCGCCACTCGACGGTTTCCTCGATGACGTCGCCGCCGACGACCTCCGGGAGCGGGATCCGCTCGGTTCCCGACACCACGCAGCCGCCGTCCAGGCCCACCGCGGGCCGGCCCAGACGGGCCTCGGCCAGGGTGAGCACCCGGCCGCGAACCCGCTCGCAGGCGGCCTTGACCGCGCCGCCGGTCACGTACGTCTGCCGGGACGCGGACGTCGACCCGGCCGAGCCGACCTGGGTGTCGGTCGGGTTGATCAGCACCTCGTCCACGCCGAGCTCGGTGCGGCAGATCTGCTGCTCGATCGTGACCAGGCCCTGGCCGACCTCGGCGGCGGCGGTGTGCACGGTCACCACCGGCTCCCCCGCGATCACCTCGAGCCTGACCCGTGCCGTCGAGTAGTCGTCGTAGCCCTCGGAGAAGCCCACGTTCTTGTAGGCCACCGCGTAGCCGATGCCGCGCACCACGCCCTCACCGTGGGTGGTGTTGGCCACCCCGCCGGGCAGGTCCCGCAAGTCGCCGGCCCCGTTGCGCGCGGGCAGTGGCATCGCCGACAGGCGCTGCAGCAGCTCGGCCACCGGGGCCGGGCTGTCCACGATCTGGCCGGTCGGCGCCTCGCCACCCATGCTGATCGCGTTGCGGCAGCGCAGCTCGACCGGGTCCAGGCCGACCGCCGCGGCCAGCTTGTCCATCTGGGCCTCGTAGCCGAACGCGGCCTGCACCGAGCCGAAGCCGCGCATCGCGCCGCACGGCGGGTTGTTCGTGTAGACGCCGTAGCAGTCGACGTGCACGTTCGGCACCACGTACGGGCCGATGCCCATGGTCCCGGCGTTCCCGACCACGGCCGGGGTGCTCGACGTGTACGCCCCGCCGTCGAGGTAGATCTCGGCCTTGACGTAGACCAGCCTGCCGTCACGCGTCGCGCCGTGCTCGTAGCGCATGCTCGCCGGGTGGCGGTGCACGTGCCCGTAGAACGACTCCTCCCGGTTGTAGACCATCTTCACCGGCTTGCCGGTGTGCAGGGCGAGCATGCACGCATGCACGTGCATGGACAGGTCCTCGCGGCCGCCGAACGCGCCGCCGACCCCGGCCAGCACGAGCCTGACCTGCTCCGGCGGCAGCCCCAGCGCGGCGCAGATCTGCCGCTGGTCGACGTGCAGCCACTGGGTGGCCACGTAGAGGTCCACACCACCCTCGCCGTCCGGGACCGCGAGTCCGGCCTCGGGCCCGAGGAACGCCTGGTCCTGCATGCCGATGCGGTAGCTGCCGGTCACTACCACGTCGGCCGCCGGCGCGGGGTCGCCCTTGCGGATCTTGAGATGGCGGACCAGGTTGCCGTCGGCCGTCTGGTGCAGCCGCGGGGCGGCCGGGTCGAGCGCCTGCCGCGCGCCGGTCACCGGCGGCAGGATCTCGTAGTCCACCGCGATCTTCTTCGCCGCCTGCCTGGCGATCTCGGGATGGTCAGCGGCCACGAGCGCGACCGGCTCACCCTGGTAGCGGACCACGCCCTCGGCCAGAACCGGCTGGTCGGCGAGCTCGAGCCCGCAGGCGTTCTGGCCGGGGACGTCCGCGTGCGTGAGCACGGCGTAGACCCCGCCCGTGGCCAGCGCGGCGCCGATGCCGATCGAGCGGATCCTGGCGTACGGGTGCGGGCTGCGCAGCGTGACGCCCCAGATCATGCCGTCCATCCACAGGTCGCTGCCGTAGGCGAACTGGCCGGTTGCCTTTGGTGTCGCGTCGGGGCGCCGGGCGCTGGCGCCGACGCCGCCGTCGGTGGTCGGCCGGGCCGGGCGCGCCGGGGCCTGGGGTATGGACGTGCTCACGCCTCCTGACGATACGCGTATGTTGCCCCGGCCTGCCGCACGCGCCGAGCCCGCGGCCGGTACCGAAGCGAGGAAGCGTTCTATCGCATCACGACATTTGACGGGCCGGCGGCGAACGGTAAAATTACATCGTGATGCGATAGTTATTGGCCGGGGGTCGGGGAGGTGCCCGCCATGGTCCTGTCCGTCCGCGAACAGCGGCAGCTCGACACCATCGGCGCGGCCGTGGGCCGCTCTGATGCCCGGCTCGCCTCGATGCTGGCCATCTTCGGCCGGCTGGCCGCCGGCGAGCCGATGCCCGATCGTGAGCAGCTCACCACGCTGGGCGGCCGGGCCGAGC
>JASHQP010000658.1 GCA_030039095.1 Streptosporangiaceae bacterium | reverse complement strand
GCCGCGATCGCGCCGAACGCCCACCTGGTCGCGTGGAGCCGCCTCGGGTCGGCGTACTCCCCCGCCGAGCTGGCCGCGGCGCTGGAGAGCCGGGCGCTGGTGGAACTGCGCGCGATGATCCGTCCCGGTGAGGATCTCGCGCTCTACCGCGCCGAGATGGCTGAATGGCCCGGGCAGGGCGAGGTGCCGGAATGGCGGGCCTACCGCGACGACTGGGTACGCGCCAACGATGCGTGCCGCCAGGACATCCTGCGCCGGCTCGGCTCGGCGGGCCCGCTGCCGTCCCGCGAGCTTCCGGACTCCTGCACGGTGCCGTGGCAGTCGAGCGGCTGGACCAACAACCGCAACGTCACGCAGATTCTGGAGTTCATGGTGCTGCGGGGCGAGGTCGCGGTCGCCGGGCGCCAGGGTGGTGACCGGCTGTGGGACCTGGCGGCGCGGGTCTATCCCGACGAGCCTGCGGTGCCCGCAGACCAGGCGCTGCGCACCCGTGACGAGCGGCGGCTGCGCGCCCTGGGCATCGCCCGGGCCCGCGGGCCGGCGTGCCCGGTAGAGCCCATGGACGTGGGTGATGCCGGAGAGGCGGCGGTGGTCGACGGGGTCAGGGGCATGTGGCGGGTTGACCCTGCACAGCTCGGCCAGCCGTTCTCCGGGCGGGCGGCGCTGCTGTCACCGTTCGACCGCCTGATCCACGACCGCAAGCGAACCACCGAGCTGTTCGAGTTCGACTACCAGCTGGAGATGTACAAGCCGGCCGCCAAGCGCCGGTGGGGCTACTTCGCGCTGCCGGTCCTGTACGGCGACCGGCTGGTCGGCAAGCTCGACGCCACCGCTGACCACAAGGCGGGCGTGCTGCGCGTGGCCGCGGTCCATCAGGACGTCCCGTTCACCAAGGCGATGACCGTGGCGGTCGACCTCGAGATCGCCGACCTGGCCCGCTGGCTCAAGCTGGATCTCGAGGCCCCCGCTCCTGCTGCGGGGCGGTGAGATCCCGCATAACCTCCGCGAGCGCCTCGAGCGCCGGCAGCGCCTCGGTCAGCGAGGTCACCTGATCCGCGCTCAGCTGCGTGACGCACTGCGACACCGCAGCGGCGCGGCGGGCCTTGATCTGCTGATCGATCCGCTTTCCCTCGGCCGTGCTGACCACCGACGCGCTTCGCAGGTCGGCGGGGTCAGGGATCCGGTCGATGAGATCCATCCCGTGCAGCTTGCTGACGACGCGGGACAGCATCGTCGGGTTCAGCCGCTCCAGGTCGCTGAGCTCAGACAGGCTGAGCGGCCCGCGCGCGACGATCAGCCCGAGCACCGAGGCCTGCGACGGGGTAAGGCCGGCGCCCGTGGAGGACGTGTTCAGCTGCCGGGCGAGCTTGCCGACGACCCGCCGGAGGCGGATTGCCCCGTCATCGTCCATAGCATGGCCTTCCGTCTTCCCGGAACAGATAGTTGCCTTTCGGCAAGCAGTGTAATGTCATGGGCTAGTGGCTGAGCAGGTTACACAGGCTGGCCGCGGCTCCTCTGACGCCGAGGCCGCGTCCGCGCGCCATCGTTACATCGTTTTCGCCGTGGTGTCGCTCGCGCTCATGATGTCCTCCGTCGACCAGACCATTGTCGCCACAGCGCTGAGCGCGATTCAGCACGACCTGCACGCCCAGGTGAACTGGAGCAGCTGGACAATCACCATCTACTCCCTCGGCCAGGTGCTGGTGATGCCCCTCGCGGGAAAGCTCGGCGACCAGTTCGGCCGCAAGGCAATCTTCCTCGGCGCCGTCGTTCTGTTCACCACCGCCTCGCTGTGCTGCGGCTTCGCCAATGACATCTACCTGCTGATCGTGCTGCGCGCGGTCCAGGCGATCGGCGGCGGGGGCCTCATGCCGTCGGCCACCGGGATCATCTCGGAGATCTTCGGCGCCGAGCGCGACCGTGCGGTCGGGCTGTTCTCGAGCATCTTCCCGATTGGCGGGATCGTCGGGCCGGTACTGGGTGGCGTGTTCGTCACGTACTGGTCCTGGCGCGGCATCTTCCTGGTGAACGTGCCGCTCGGGATCATCCTGCTGGCCCTCGGCACGGTCGTCATCCCGGCCATCCCCCGCCGGCCCGACCGCCACCTCGACCTCCGGGGCGTGGCGCTGCTCGGCGGCACGCTGCTGCCCGCGATGCTCGGCATCGCGTATCTCGGGGGGAGCAACGGCTTCGTCGGCAGCCCGGAGTTCCTCATCCCGGAGTGCGCGGCGGTGGCCGCGTGCATCCTGTTCCTGCGGCACACGGCCCGGGCCCCAACCCCGTTTATCTCGCTGCGGTTCATCACCGGCTGGGGCTTCGGCATCATGAACCTGCTGAACTTTATCTACGGCGCCTCGGTGCTGGGATTTGCCCCGCTCGTTCCGCTGTATGCGCAGAACCGGTACGGCATGCGGCCGCTGGCCGCTGGCACGCTGCTGACCGCCCGCGCAGTCGGGATGATCGCCACTGCCGGGCTGGCCGTCTACCTGCTGCGCCGGACCGGGTACCGGTGGCCGATGGTCGTTGGCTTCACGTTGATGGCCGGCGGCGTCCTGGGTACCGCGCTCAGCCCGCACGGGCTGACGCCATATGCCTGGCTGGTGCTGGGCACCGGCGTCTGCGGCATCGGCATGGGCATCTCGACCCCGGCCTCCAACAACGCGACGCTGCAGCTGGCCCCGGAGCACGCGGCCGCGGTGGCCGGGCTGCGCGGCATGTTCCGGCAGTCCGGAGCCATCACGGCGGTCTCGATCACGGCGGCCATCGTGGCCCGCAGCACGAACCCGGGGATCACCCAGGCGCACGTATTCCTGGTCTTCGCGGCGATCACGGCCTGCTCGCTGCCGCTCATTCTGCTCGTCCCCGAGCACCGCGGCCGCTGGTAACCGCGGCCGCGCTCACACCTGCGCGAGACGGCGGCCACGGGCGAACAGCGCGAGCGCCATGGCGTGCAGCCGGTCGCCGATGGCGCGGTCGGTCAGCCCGGCGCAGGCCCGGGCGTTGGAGCTCTCCAGAATGATCCCGAGCTTGAAGCAGGCCAGCACGACATACCAGTCGAGCGCGTCGAGGGCCCGGCCGCTGACCGCCGAGTACGCGGTGACGATCTCGCTGACCGGCCCGACGTCGCCTGCCTCCCACAGCGCGCCGCCCGACTCCGTGGACTCGTTCTCGTCCGGCAGGCTGGCAAGGAACCGGCCGAGGTCCACCAGCGGGTCACCGATCGTCGCCATCTCCCAGTCGAGCACCGCAGCGACGCGGGGCCGGCCCGCGTCGACGAGCAGGTTGCCGAAGTGGAAGTCACCGTGCATCAGCCCGGGAGGCTGGGCGGGCGGCTGGTGGGCGGTCAGGAACTCCGCCAGCTCGCCCATGCCGGGCAGCGGCTCGCCCGGGTACCCGGGGAGCCGGCGGTATCCCTCCCATTCCGCGAGCCAGCGGGATACCTGCCGGCCCAGGAACCCGTCCGGGCGCCCGAAGCCCGCCAGCCCGATGGCCACGTAGTCGACGCACCCGATCCGCGCCAGCTCCGTGGCGGCTTCGCGGCCGAGCTGCCGCCTGCCGGCGGCAGCCGAGGCGTAGGACGGCAGCGCCACCATCGGGTTGACGCCGTCGACGGCCCGCATGACGACGAACGGGATGCCGAGCACCGACTCGTCCGCGCAGGTCGCCGCCCAGCGCGGGTGCGGCACGCCGGTGGCGGCCAGTGCCTCGAGAACCCGCGCCTCGCGCAGGACGATCTCCCCCGCCCGCGGGCGCGGATGCCGTGACGGGCGGCGCAGCACGTAAGCGGCGCCGGCCCGGCAGAACCGGATCAGCAGGTTCTGCGTGCCTCCCTCGAGCTCGGCCAGGTCCTGCACGGGCCCGGGCGGGAAGCCCTGCGCATCAAGCCAGCCTTCCAGCGCGGCGACATCGATCAAGTCGATCAACGCAGCACCGCAGCACGAAGGGGCTGGCCGCAACCACCGGAAGACATATCTTTTACCGTAACGAGTCCCGAGGGGGAGCGCATGTTCGCACGCCAGCATGCCCTGGATCACCCTGACCAGCCCGCCATCATCATGGGGGCGTCCGGCGAGACCGTCACCTTTGCCGAGTACGAGGCGCACTGCAATCAGATCGCGCATCTCCTGAGATCAGCGGGCCTGCGGCGGGGCGACCACATCGCGGTATTCATGGAGAACAGCATCCCGATGCTGGAGATCGAGGGCGCGGCCGAGCGGACCGGGCTGTACTACACGCTGATCAACAGCTACCTGGCGCCCGACGAGGTGGCGTACATCATCACGAACTCGACTTCCCGGCTGCTGTTCAGCTCGGCCGCCAAGCGGGAGGTGGCCGAGCGGGCGGCGGCGAAGTGCCCGCAGCTCGAGCGCTTGTTCATGACCGGACCGGACCTTCCGCCGGACGGCTGGGAGCCGTTCGGCGCGGCAGTCGCCGGGCTCCCGTCAGGCCCGGTCCCCGATGAGTCGCTCGGGGCGGCCATGCTGTACTCCTCGGGCACCACAGGCCAGCCCAAGGGCGTCCTGCGGGACCTGCCCACGGTCGTGCCGAGCGAGCCGCTTCCCGTGATGCTGTTCGTCCGGGCCATGTTCGGGTTCCGCGACGGCATGACCTACCTGAACCCGGCGCCGCTGTACCACTCGGCTCCGCAGGCGAGCGTGTCGGCATCGATGCGGATGGGCTGCACCACGGTCGTCATGGAGCACTTCGACGCCGAGCAGTGGCTGTCCCTGGTCGAGCGGTACCAGGTCACCAACTGCCAGATGGTTCCGGTGATGTTCAGCCGGCTGCTGCGGCTCCCCGAGGAGGCACGGGCGCGCCATGACACCTCGTCGCTGGAGTGCATCGTGCACGCCGCCGCTCCCTGCCCGATTCACGTCAAGAAGGCGATGATCGGCTGGCTCGGGCCGATCATCACCGAGTACTACGGCGCCACGGAGGCCAACGGCTTCACGTTCTGCGACTCCGCACAGTGGCTCGCGCATCCCGGCACCGTCGGCCGCACCATCCTCGGCGAGTTGCTGATCCTCGACGAGGAGGGCACGCCGTGCCCGACCGGCGTGGACGGGACCATCTGGTTCCGCGGCGCGACCGCGTTCACGTACTTCCAGGAGCCATCCAAGACCGCGGAGAGCCGGACCAGCGACGGAGTCACGAGCACGGTCGGAGACGTTGGCCACGTCGACGCCGAGGGTTACCTGTACCTCACCGACCGCAAGAGCTACATGATCATCTCCGGCGGGGTCAACATCTACCCCCAGGAAGCCGAGAACCTGCTGTCCGGCCACCCGGCCGTACTGGACGTGGCCGTCATCGGCGTCCCCAACGACGACCTGGGCGAGGAGGTCAAGGCGGTGGTGCAACTCGTGGATCCCGCCGCTGCCGGGCCGGAACTCGAGCAGGAGCTGATCACGTACTGCCGGGACCGGCTGACCCACTTCAAGTGCCCGCGGACTGTCGATTTCGCGGACGAACTGCCCCGGTCGGCGACCGGCAAGCTGTACAAGCGCCTGCTCAGGGATGCCTACTGGAGAGGCCACCAGACGTCGATCGTCTAGCCATAACGGGCCCTTCGTATATCACCGGTCTCGGCAGGGAAATGACATCGCGCCGCATTTATGTTATGGCGCGCCAATAAAAGGCTGCTGCCAGTTATCAAGCCTGCGGCAATTCCGGGGATAGCATCATCTGAGCATCCCGGATCAGCCGCGGGTTAGCGAATAGCGAAGGACCCGAATAATGACCTTTCAAAGCAGCGCCATGGGGCGCGCCGAGCGCCCGGTGCGGGTGCGCGCCCGGATCCGCCTCGGCACCGTCGCCGTAGCAGCACTGGCCGCCGCTCTCGCCTTCGTGGCACCGGCCAGCGCGAGCACGAGCAGCGCCGCGGCCCCCCGCCATGCGGTGGGTCCGTCCTCGGCCGCCCACGTGCTCCCGCTGAGCGCCATGCCGGCCGGCACTGTCGCGTTCGGCCGGGACCGTCACGGCCGCCTCACCGTCGCCGCCGAGATGTACGGGCTCACGCCCGGCTCGTCGCACCGCGTGAACCTGATTTCGGCGCACAGGTACTACGTCATCCGGTTCGGCGCGCTGACTGCCAACAGCGTCGGCCAGGCGCGTGCCACGCTGACCAGCAGCTACACCGGCCCATGGCCGCTCGGGATGCGGCTCGTGATCCACATGGGCGCCGGGCACGGCAGCGTCGCCAGGCAGCGGATCGCCCAGACCGGCGTGCTGCGCCACTTCACCACCCAGCCGCACCTGCTCACCTCCGTCGAGTACAGCTACACCGGCGTCAGCTACGGCACGCCGCGCGGCGTGGCCACGATCTCGTACAACTCGCGCCGCAAGACGCTCACGGTCACGGTCAACGCGAGCGGGGTCACCCCCGGGCTGCACGCCGCGCACATTCACCTCGGCAGCTGCATGAGCCAGGGGCCGGTCAAGTACATGCTGAAGGACCTGCCGGCGAACAGCCGGGGCAAGATCGTGGACGCCGTGCGCGTCTTCACCAACGTCACGACGCCGATCCCGGCGAGCGGCTGGTACCTCAACATTCACCAGGGAAACAGCAACCAGATCCTCAGCAACGGCAACCCGACCATTTACTTCCGCCCGCTCCTGTGCGCCAACATCAGCGGCAGCTAGCGGTTTCCCGTGGTGGCTCCGGCTAACGGCGCAGTGTCGGCCCGGAGCCACCACGGTGCTCGTGGTACAGCGCTAGACGGGTTCCCAGCGCGTCCGGGTGCCGTCGGCCTTCACCCGAATGGCTGCGCCCCTGCTGTGCAGCCATTCGAGCGGCCCGCTGG
>JASHQP010000657.1 GCA_030039095.1 Streptosporangiaceae bacterium | reverse complement strand
GCACGAGCGCCGGGCTGGCGCCGCCGTCCGGCTCCCTCTGTGCCGTAGTGACCCGGATCTTGTGGTGCGCCGCCGCGGCGGCGCCGTCGAGGCCAAGGTCGCCGAGCGCACCCGGCACGCCCAGGATCAGGAGCGCCTCGGCCTCCTCCGGGCGCAGGCCCCGCAGGGGGAAGCGGTAGCCGTCCAGGAGCCGGCAGCCGCCCCCGGGCCCGGAGGAGGCCAGCACCGGAACGCCGGCCGCGCTCAGCGCCGCGAGGTCGCGGTAGACCGTGCGCACCGAGACCTCGAGCTCCCGGGCCAGCGCGGCCGCGGTCACGTGCCCGCGCGCCTGGAGCAGCAGGACGAGGGACACGAGGCGGTCGGCGCGCACCCCGCCAGATTAGGCGCTTATTGCTGACAGGAGCTGTCAGCGATCGTCCCGTACCGTCGGGATCATGCAGACGCACGAGTTCTACACGCGGCCCGGGCCCATGACGTCACCGGGCCGTTACGCCCCTCTCCTCGCCGGCCTGCCACGGGACATCCCTGGCCTGGCCGCGATCGCCCAGGGGCTGCTGATCCACGAGCACATGGCAAAGGGCTACGGGGTGGCCCTGCCCGACGAGCGGCGCGAGAGCGTGCACGTCCGCCCCGTCGAGCGGATGCTGGAGATGATCATGGCCGGCGACGGACGGCCCCTCGACGTGGCGCGGGAGCCGGCGGCGCGGCTGCCAGGGAACTGCCGTCAGTTCACCGTGCTGATGGTCGCGATGCTGCGGGCGCAGGGCACGCCGGCCCGGGCCCGCTGCGGATTCGGCGGCTACTTCGGCGACGGGTTCTTCGAGGACCACTGGGTGTGCGAGTACTGGGACCTCACGCAAGGACGCTGGGTGCTGGTGGACGCGCAGATCGACGGCAGGCAGCGGGACTGGTTCCCGATCGACTTCGACGTCACCGACGTGCCCCGGGACCGGTTCCTCGCCGCGGGCGAGGCCTGGGCCGCCTGCCGGTCCGGCACCGCGGACCCGGCCACGTTCGGCCTGAGTGTGGTGAACGAATCCGGCGACTGGTGGATCGCCGGCAACCTCATGCGCGACGCCGCGGCGCTCGGCAATACCGAGGTGCTGCCGTGGGACTGCTGGGGCGCCATGCCACGGCAGGACGAGCCGATCGACGAGCCGCGCTGCGCGCTGTTCGACCTGCTGGCCACGCTCACCCGCACCCCGGACGACCACCACACCGAACTGCTTCGGGCTTGCCAGACCGACGACGGGCTCCGCGTTCCGGCAACTGTGCGGAATGCCGTGCGTGGCCGTGGCGAACCCCTCTACGGCTAGCAGGCCACCGAGAGCGCGAACCGGCGCGCGAACGCGCCGAAGTCTGCGACGGGAGCGTGCTGGTCAGAAGCGCTGCGGTCCTGAGCGTGACGGCCGGTGGCGGGGCGGCCCGCGCCCTTCCAGTCCTGCGGGTGCCGGGGCCCGGCGTGACGGCCCGTCGTCGGGTGGGTGACCGCGGTGGCGGCTGCTGATGACTGCATGTCCGGTCCCCTCCTGGGAGCCACCGCTGCCTGCGGCGATCCCCTCCGCCGCCACGGGCAGCGGTGGCTCGCGTTGCCCTGACGGCGGTAGGAGCCGCGGCTCCGGCGCCCGCCAACAACTTCTCCGCGGGAAATTTCACGGGCCGCATCTGTCGGGAACGTCACCGTCCGTAAAGGTTCCGCGGGCCTGCGAGACGCGGTCGCCACATGGTGGGTGACGGCGTGGACAGCGCGCCCGCCGACGGCGGCCGGGCACGGCGGGGACGGCCCGGTGGCCTGCTGCAGCAGCCGCGGCTGATCCACGAGCAGCGCCCGGCCGACGAGATCGTCGCCCCCCACTTCTGCACGACGCACTAACGGCCGTGCGCCTTTCGCCCACGGCCGGCGTTAGTGTCGCCGGCCCGACGCTGTCGTCCTAGGCACGGCGCCGGCACTTTGACACCAATGGCCGGGAGAGATCGGCGAGGATTGGACAGCCCGAATGCCCCATTTAGGTGGATTCCTCAGCCCGAGCGTGGGGATTTTGGATCAGCCGGCATTTCGGCCACGGTGGGAGCGGGCATTGGGGCCGACCGATTCGGCCCGGAGCGGCTGGATCACGCAGGGGTGGGCCAGGGCAGCACGGTCAGGGCGGGCCATTGCTGCTTCCAGCGTGCGGCCTTGGCCTCGTAGACGTGGCGGGGGGCCAGGACAGGGTTGGGCCGGACGACCAGGTTGAACACGTCGGACAGCCCGTGCGGCGCGTAGATCCGCCAGGATCCGGTGGGTTCGAGGCGCACCCCCAGGCAGGCGCAGGCCGCCTCGAACGTGTCGATCGCGGCTTCGCTGGAGCGATGCGCGGGGCACCGCACGCCAAACTTCTGCTCGTACCAGAGGTGGACCCGGGCCTGGTTCCGGATCTGGACCGGGGTGGCGATGCCGCCGAAGACCGTGCGCCCCGACTGGATGACCGCGTCCTCGGCCTCCCAGGACAGGTCCGAGTCATCGAAGTAACCGAGGTCGTAGTCCAGGATCCCGGACTCGGGCGGCTGGCCCGTGACCACGTTCCACACGGTCTGATAGAGGCACCCGGCGAGCAGGTACCAGCCCGGCAGCCCTAGGCCGGCGGCGAGGTCGAGCACCCGCAACAAGGTCGCGTTGGCGCGCAGCGCCGCGCGGAAGTGATCCAGCTGCTCGTCGATCGGTAGCCGGCCGGCCCGCATGCGAAGGTGTCTACCAGACGGGTCCGTCGGCGCCGGTGCGCCCGGTCAGCCCGCCCGGCGTGCCGGCGCGGCCGACCCAGGAGGCCCAGGCG